>CAJXZM010000130.1 GCA_913063125.1 uncultured Gammaproteobacteria bacterium
TTGATAAAATTCACATCATCACGAAAGGCTTTTCCACCAAAATCCAACACGGTAACCTCAAAGCCTGCATCACAAAATCCATCAACTAAATTTCTTCCAATAAAACCACAACCACCGGTAACTAACAGACGTTTCTTACTCATGATTTTTTCTCCTCTTGCACTGCATTTGTGTCAAAAAACTGATCGAAAAATGGAAATATTGATGCATAGTTTTTATTAAGCTGGGTACCGTGATGAATATCATGACGAACAGCCCAGTAATTCGCCAATTTGAAAATACGATGATTAAGTCTGATATTGGCATGCACCAAAATATTCACACAAGAATAGATAAAAAATGCAACGAGAAAAGATGTCTCTGAGATAGGTCCCAACAAGGCCAAAGAAAGCATTAACAAACCAATACCAACAATCCCCTCCACCGGGTGAACATAGATACTTTCAAATGCTGTAGGATAGCGAATATAGTGATGTACACCATGCACTTGTTTCATTACCTTTGGGTGATGCATCGCCCTATGGGCAAAATAGTACATGAAATCATACACCAACAAAACAGCAAGCATCTCTCCAAAAATAGTCATGCCCGAGGTTTCATCACTCGCAGCGTAAACCAAATAATCACCACCGATGTATAAAATGCTGACTAGCATCATCACTGCTACAGCAGAATTCCCAATAACATTAATAACCTTGGTTTTGAACGTAACTTTGTTCGGTTTGGGCGTACGTAGCCGGGCTTCTGGCATTTTAACGACTGCCAGCCATTGCATCAGCGCCATTAGCACGCCTGTAAATATCAAAATCTGGATAATACCTGTTGATAAATATGTACTCATGTCTAATTTTCCTCGATATTCAAAACACAAACATTGATGGACTTATTGTCTTTTTTTAGAGACTCTATTTTTTAAATCGCGACAAAATAGACAACTTTATTAGGTGAAATAGACTTGTCAATTTTAACCCCACTCCACGGCCAAATAATAATCGCATTGAATTTTTGCTGATCTCATAATCATGAGGAGAAACAGGAAACAATTCAGGAGGAATCTCCAAGGAGAAACGATCTGTCAAAACTGCTTTGGGCGTAGTATATGCACGCAACCCATCACGGCCATTCATAACACCAAAGCCGGAATACTTAGTGCCGCCAAAAGGTAAGTCCTGATTGACGTAACACAAACCAAAATCATTAATACACACACCTCCTGCTTGAATTTGACGTGCTATACGTTCTCCTCGTTGCTTGTCATGCGTAATAACGGATGCTTGCAGCCCTAGTTCACTATCATTTGCTAGCGCTATCGCTTCAACATCATTTTTGACCTTAAAAAGTAACATCACAGGGCCAAACACTTCGGAACTGACAATATCCATATCTGCTGTCAAATCCGCTAAAATCGTCGGTGGATAAAAGTTACCTGCCAAATTTTTATCCCGCTTACCTCCAACCAGTACCGTCGCCCCCTTTTCAATCGCGTCATCAACAAGCTTCTCTACAATATCAACCTGTATCGATGATGTTAACGATCCTACATCGACGTTACCTCCACGCGCCGGTACCCCTTGTCGAAACTGACTAGCAATGTCCACCAGGCGTGATGTAAAACGCTCATAAATGCCCTCCACCACAATGATACGCTCTGCCGCAACGCAGTTTTGCCCTAGATTTATAAACGTTCCACCCAAGGCGGAATGCACTGCTTTTTCAAGGTGGGCATCCTCACAGATAATCATGGGGTCTTTCCCCCCAAGTTCCATCACAACGGGTGTTAGGTGCTCTGCCGCTGCTCGCATAATACGACGCCCATTGCCGACCGAGCCGATAAACAAAATTTTATCCACATAGGCGCTAATGAGTGCAGCACCAGTGTCACCGTAGCCATTAGTAATCTGTACGGTATCTTTTGAAAACCCTTCTTTCTCTAATGCTTGGTCGGTAATAATCTGAAATTTTTCACTGGAGAATGCCACTTGCTCTGACGCTTTAAGCAATACCGCATTACCAGCCATTAGCGGTGCCGTTAATGAGCTAATAATATTCTGTAATGGGTAATTCCAGGGAATAATACAAGCAACCACACCAAGGGGGCAATATTCTATGCGGGCTTTCTTATGCATCAAAATACCGGACCCTACTTTTTCTGGCTTCAAGTACTTTTCAGCATTTTTGGTTAGCCATTTGATTTTATTACAAATAGGCATTACTTCTCCGAGCAATGCATTCTCATAGGTTTTTCCGGAGTCTTTAACAATGAGTTCACATAATTCATCCGTATGTTCAAGCACGTAATCTAAAATATGATTTAGCACAGCACGGCGTTGTTTGAAGGTACTTTTCGCCCAATCTTTTTGTGCTATACGAGCCCGAGCAACAGCACCCTTTACTTGCTCAGGGCTTAATACAAGTACCTCGCCTAAGCTATCACCAGTAGCGGCAGCAACACAAGGTATACTCTGAATAGTATCTGACGTCGAAGCACCCCCTTTCGAAGCACTCCCTTTCGAAACGGCTGTTTTTTCAATCACTTCTTCTAGCTGGCTATTCATTAATTTACGCCTTCTGTTTTTTTAAAATAAAATCCACTGCCCTATATCCAATCATCATGCTGGGCGCATTAATTGCACTAACAGGCACTTCCGGAATAACAGAGGCATCAGCAATACGAAGGCCCATGATTCCTTTTAGCTTTAACTCACTATCCACTGGAGACTCAGCGTTCTCTCCCATTTTGCACGTGCCGCAAAAATGAAATGTTGTCATCGTTGCACTTTTTATAAATTTTCTTAACGCATCTGGATTTTTGGTTTTCCCTCCGCCTGAAATAGCTGTACTACCCCATGCGGTTAACGAAGAATCCGCAGCCATACCCTGTGCAATTTCGATACCCTTGATCATGGTTTTCATATCAGTATCTGATTGATAATAGGCGGTATCTATCGACGCCTGATCACGCACATCATTGGACTGCAAACGCAATTTTCCGCGAGATTCAGGCTTTCCTAAAATCACTACAATGCCATACATGTTATCGATCATGTTATTCAATGCTGGAAGCTTAAATGCAAGATCAATCAGCCATCGAAAAGCACTTCGTAGTGCTTTTATCCGGTACAACCGTTTAGGTAGTGCCAACGCAGGAACCATTCTGTGCATGGACTGGTGTAACGTAATGGGAGCTGAAAAAAAGGCAAAACAGGTATCTGGCTGACCTGATTGCATTAGCTGCGACTTATCGTTTACGCGATCAAAAGCGTACAACTGAGGATACCCAAAATCGAGTTTTTGCTTGCCTTTATAAAATAGACACACATTGGGATGATCATGTAAATTGGCACCGATATAAGCTTGTTCAAGAACCAACGGGATTTCATAACGTTGTAAATCAGAACCAGGCCCAACACCCGATAACATTAATAACTTGGGTGTCTCTAACGCGCCCGCACAAAGAATAATTTCTTTATTCGCCCTAATCCTCTGTAACCTTCCTCGCCCATTATTCTTACCTTTCTTTTCCAGATCAACAGCAACAGCTTTCTTATTTTCGAAGATCACTTTATGCGTTAAACAATGATTCACAATTGTGAGGTTGTCCAATGGCTGATCATGTAAATACGCCATGTACGAACTAGAACGACGTTCAGCCTGATAATTCATTGCGTTATGACCAATATATCCCGCCAGGTCACCATCATTAAGCCCGTCCTTGTGCTTACGTCCAGTATTAACCCATGAATCAATCGCAGCTTGGGTAAATGTTGTTGCAACACGATGCTGTGGTTTTAATTTTTTTTCCACCGCGTCAAATGCAGGAACAATATCATCCCATTGCCACCCTTTGGGCCAGGCATCAAAATCGGCTTTATCTCCCCGGGTATAAACCATGCCATTAACGGAACCACTACCCCCCATGGTTGTGCCTGTACCTTGATACACTCTACGATCAGACATTGCGTGTTGTTTTTCGGAAAAACGATCTAACATCACATTGTCGTTTGCAAAACAATATTTAAAACCATCAGCACTCATGGTATCTGGATTTTCTTCTGCTGCCGGGCCTGCTTCAATCAACAAGACTGTTACGCTAGTTTCTTTGGCTAGCCGTCCAGCAACGATACAACCGCTAGAACCTGCACCAACAACAATATAATCGTAAGAATCCAACATGACTTCTACCTTTCTAATTATCACTATTTATTCAGGTAAGGTTTAACGCCGGTAACAACCAACGGGAAATAAAACCACGCATTTCTTCTTCACTTCGCTCGACAGGACTTTGCATCGCTAATAATGAAAATAAGGTACGTATCGTAAATTCAGCCATTTCACTAAGGTGGTTTTCATCTACCTCTTCACCTTGCATTAAGAAACGAAATACCCCTACCAAAATGTCAAACCCTGCTTCTGTCGTTAAGGTATGATCATTTACCATTTGTGTGAGTGTCGATTCCGTCACCAACATTAAGCAAGGGTCATCAGGTAATTCACGCAAACCAAACATAACCGCTTCGACAATACGCTCTCTCGCTGTATCAAAAGTGCTAAGGTGTGCAAATACCTTTTCTGCAAAACTGTACGCAGACTGTAATAACGCAAACCGCACAACTTCATCTTTATTGCTGTAATAGCTATACACAGTTGATCGAGCAACATTCGCCTCTTTGGCAATGATATTGAGGTTCACCCGCTCAATACCCAGTTTTTTCACGCAACTGATTGCAGCAGCAAGAATTGCGTCTTGAGTTGGCGACAATTCTGGCTTAGGACTCATCAACATAGTTAATCTCTTGTTATTTATCGTTTTTTTAACTTGTTCATGTATGAGCACGAGTTATCAAACCACTTAACGCAGCCTTTTCGCACTACACTTTTTAAATTTGTGTAGTGTCATAATACATACTTCCCCCGATAACGCTACACTTTTGCAAAATATGTAGTGTCATCAAAAGCATGGCAAGTACAAAAGGGGTCAGTCAGGTTGTGTCACAAATAATCCATCTGACGTGACAAACAGTTGGGGGGATTTTGACTTACGCAGCTAAAGCTAAAGGTAAAGGTAAAGGTGAAATTGTTCTGCAGGTGACAAAAAAGAGCCATGCTCTTCTTCATCTAAGCGTTATTGCTAAGCACTGTTCACGATCTTTAGCGTACGAAAATAAGTATGACGTTAAAAATGTGTACTTGGGTGATAAGCGTTCCCTTCTACTTCATATCCCTGTTCAACACATCTTCATACGCTCTGCGAGAAATTCAACAAAAACACGAACCTTCGGTGCCAGATGTTTATTATGTGCGAATACGGCATAAATAGGAGTACTACCCGGTTCCAGTAGGTAGCCTTCTAGTAATGGAATGAGTTGCCCATTGAGGAGTTCATCACGAATAATCCAAGAAGGTATCATGATAATACCTTGCCCTTCCAGAGCGATATTCCGTAAAAAAACCAGACTATTCACATTTAAACGACCTGAAACAGGCACTTCGATCGAACCTTCAGGAAGTTTAAATCCCCAATGATTCTTTCCAGACTTAACCTTAAAAGAAAGACAATTATGCGATTCAAGCTCACCAGGATGTGACGGTGAACCATACTTCTCAATATATGCTGAACTGGCACACACAAGGGAATGGCTCATCGCGATCTTGCGGGCAATTAAACTGGAATCCTCAAGGTGTCCCATACGAATAGCCATATCGATACCGCTATCAACCAGATCCATCATGCCAACACTCATCGATATACGTACCCTTATCTCTGGATAGCGCTCCAGGAATTCCGGCAAAATCGGCGCGATATAAGCGAGAGCAAAATCAGCCTCAGCAGTAATATGTAGATTTCCGGAAGGCGTATCCGTGAGTCGACTAACAGCCAAACGTGCAGTTTCTAGATCTCCAACAATACGCTCGGCGTGTTGAAAATAGATATTACCTGCCTCTGTGAGACTCTGCTTGCGTGTGGTTCGCTGAAAAAGGCGTGCTCCTAACGCCTCTTCCAGTTGGGCAATCTGGCGGGATACGGAAGAAGGCGTAATACCAAGGGTGCGGGCCGTAGCCGAAAAACTCCCCTCCTGAACTACCTGTACAAAAAGCTGCATACTCGAAAACTCATTCATTTGTGCGATATTCGCATAAATCCTATGCGCAAACCACTGTTTTTCATCAATTACGAATAGACGATGATATTTGCAAGCCGATAGACAGAATCTACCGGGTTGGGTACTTCCACAACATTCAAGGAAAAGGTTATGCCATTTATACAAGTCAAGGTTTTTGAGGGCGAACTAAATCAGGAACAGTCCAAGAATCTCATTAGTAAAATTACCAACGCCGTTACCGAAGTCACCAACAAAAAATTGCGTGATATGACCTGGGTCGTTATTGATGAAATTAAGAGCGGTCATTGGGGAGTAGGTGGTAACGCACTCGGCCTCGATGACGTCAAAAAACTAATAGAAACTAACCAATAGTATTTTACTCAATAGGAAAAACTAATTATGTCATCATTGAAAGAAAAATACGGAGACTGGGCATTAATAACAGGCGCATCGTCAGGTATTGGTAAGGCGCTTGCGAAACTGTTGGCGCAAAAAGGTTTTAACGTTGTACTTGTCGCCAGGCGAGCAGATGCGTTAAATGAACTCGCGCACGAGTTACACAATAACTTCCAGGTAGACACGCGAGTCGTTGCACTGGACCTGTTAAAACCAGACGCAGTTCAAGCACTTTATGATGAGGTTTCAACCTTGGATATCGGTCTAGTAATACCGGCGGCAGGTATTGACGAAATGGGCCAATTTCTTGACAAGGAATATCACAGCCTTGAACGAATGCTCAAATTGAATATTCATGTACCCTCTGAAATAGCCCACGTATTCGGCAAAAAGTTAACCGCGCGAAAATGCTCTGGAATCATTCTAGTCTCAAGCCTATTTGGTTATCAGGGTATACCAAACTTCGCAGCTTATGCGGCGAGCAAGGCTTATATCCTTACCTTGGGCGAAACCTTGAACGTTGAATTGGCCCAACTGGGCCTCGATGTATTGGTGTTATCTCCAGGACTCACTGATACCCCCTTCACCCAATCCATGGAAATCGACTTTTCCAAATTACCCATGTTTGCTCAGCGTCCCGAAATCGTTGCTAAAACCGCATTAAACGCTCTTGGCCACAAGGCAACTATTGTGCCTGGCCTGCTCAATAAAATATATGCTTGGGAAAACCGCTTTATCCCTCGCTCTTGGCCGGTAAAACTTTTTGGTTTCCTGATTAACCGAGCGATCAAAGCTTACCAAACACAATCTAGGTTAGCCTCTTAAGCGGCACCTTATACAACCAATTATAGAAGGACAATATTATGAACTTCCCCTTACTAAATGAAACAAATGCGCCAGAAGGTGCACTCGAAGCGCTCGCTACAACAAAAGAAAACTTCGGCATGATCCCAAATGTAGAAAAGGTCATGGCCTTAGCGCCGCAATTACTTTCAGGCTATGTCCATATGTGGGATCTGTTTGAAACTACAACATTCACTCCTGTCGAACGCCAAGTGATATATATGACCGCCAATTTCGAAAACGAGTGCAGCTACTGTGTTCCATGGCACAGCTTATTAGCCAAAAATGCAGGTATAGATCCATGCGAGGTTGAAGCGCTTCGCTCTGGAGCGCCTCTAGCCAATCCGAAGCTGGAAGTTTTACGAGGTTTCACCCGTACACTTATCGCTAACCGAGGCAAAGCATCTGAAGCTGACTTGCAGGTATTTTTCACTGCAGGGTACTCGGATGTTCAGGTACTTGAGGTTATTCTTGGCCTCTCGATAAAGCTAATAAGCAATTATACAAACTCAGTTGCTGGCACTCCTCTCGATCAGGAGGTGGAAGCTCTTCGCTGGAAGAAGCCTGTCATTCTAGAGCGGACTGAACCTTTATAATCGTTTCTGATTTATAGCTAGCGTTGACGAGAAGCCAGCATCACTGTATTTACATGAGCCTACCAAATGTTAATACTTTAAATAACATTAACACCGTTTGCTCTAGGGGGGGGGGATCTTCGCTGTTACATAATTCACGGTCGAGGGAACCCTTTTCCCTCGACCGATTTAATCAACGTTATTCAGTATTACATGCTAGCCACATAGTCAGCACAATCACTCAATTCCCCAATCCCAAATTCAAGTACATTATGCTCCGCTATACGCTCTTTTAACATTTCTCCGATTGCCGTGCCAGGCGTCCAGAATCCACTTTGCTGCTTAAGCTCTTGACGATGTTTAAGCACACAGATGGCTGTTTCACACATTAGTGCAGCCGTTCCTCTATGGGCATCCAAAGGGCTGTAGGAATAAGCCCGAAGTGTCTTACCGCTCGGTGTTTTACCGAAGAAAACAAAACTGTAAGGCCCATTTTTTGTCATTTTTTCATCCGACGGACCACTACCCTCTTTAGGGCCTAATGACATCAACATCTTTCCAATGCCTTTTGTCGGATTTGCCGAAACAAAAAGGTCGACGAAAAAGGTCTCTAGTTGCGCTTTAATTTTGTTTATTAAACCCGTTCCCGCCAACTTAGTCTCAGAGTAAATAAAATCTTTTCCATAAGGATAATTATCCAAAGCATGAGCTCTACGCACGACACGTGCATTAATTTGCCCCACTGGAAACGGCATAATGTATTGAGAAAAGTCGGTATCGTAAATAACCGATTCTAGATCAGGGCATGGCGGATTCCCTTCAATTTGACCCTTTGGATTTAGACTGTAAGGATTACTCACCATATCTGCCATAGCAGAGTCATTGGCAATGGCTTCCATCACACCCTTACCACTTTCAAAACTTCCGCCAGCAACATCAATATGCCCGTCAGCAAAACACCCTTTTATCTCATTACAATATTCACCGTACTTGGCAAAAGCAGCCTCTTGTAACGTTTTAACACCATACTCCGTAGGAATCGAATCTAAGCCGCAAACGTTAATCACAAGCACGCCGGCATCAATGGCTTCTTGCGCCTTAGTGTCATACATTTTTCTCAACCAATGAATCTCACCACTAAGGTCACAGTAATCTGTGCCATTCTTGATACAGGCGTCCACCATTTCGTTAGAGTATTTGGCTGCCGGCCCAACAGATGAGCACACTAATTTTGTGGATTTAGCAACACGCTCGGCAGCCTCCGCGTCAGCTCCTGCACAAATTAAAATATCAACATCAGGGTTACCCAACTCTGCATGTACTTTATCTAGCTTGCTTTTAGAACGGCCTGCTATAGCCATTTTTATGGATCCATTACTGGCATACACATTGTTCATGTAAATTGCTGCCTGCCTGCCGCTAAACCCCGTAGCGCCCCATATCACGATATCGTACATGCTGATTTCTCCATAAAATGATTGCCCCTTACTAACGAAAGGTGATATTCAGATACGAGACCTTTAAAACACCTATACGCCGTATACTTGCAACATACAATACACAGTCACGGTCGGTCTGTCCAACACCAGCGTTTCAACAACGCAGCCACATTATCACTTAAACATCTGTTCATAACTTAACGAAATAATATACGCTTCTGTTTTTCCATAAATAGGGAAATACGCATAGGATTATAAACAACATTACCCGCCGTTATATCGTTGGCGTTATACGATACTCCAGTATAACCACTAACCTCATCGGTCACTTCTTTTAAATCTGCCTCAAATTCCGACACCAAATATCCAAAACCAAAAGAATACAATGTCGCATCAGCAATAGAGAACATGAAATTCACTCGATCAGAAGGAACCGCAATACCACTTGGCTATTTTTCTGCGCCCCTGTTTTACTGTTGATATCCATAGCCCCAACCATCAATTTCATTTGTCGCCGCCGACCATTAAGTTTTGCTATTCCCGCGGGGTTAAAGTGAATGGCAACGTGTTATATTTATATATCGCGTTATATAATATGATAATGAGGTAAATCACTAATAGTGCAAAAATGCATTATGGTCGCCTCTTATATACCAGACAAATCACCTCTGGAAGGCCTGCTATACTTTATAGAATAGAAATATTACAGTGGTCGCATCCAGTGAATAATCGACACATTATTTTATCTACATTATTACTATTTATTCTCTCTTTACATACATCCTTGTCTAACGCAAAAGAAAGAATTGTTGCCTGGACCTATTACGATTTTCCGCCATTCATTATTAGTGAAGCAGACAAAAAAGGCCTATCCTACGATTTTGTCTCCCTACTTAATCAACATGAAGAATTTGGCTATAGATTCAAACTGAAATACCTACCACGAAAGCGTCTAAATAAATTGCTCGGAGAAGGTAGAAAAGGAATAGTCCTTTGGGTAAACCCCATATTTTTTGAGGACACATCGAAAACCAAATATCTCTGGACCACAAGTCTTCTCTCCGATCAACAAGATTTAATTTCCTTAAAGAGCAAACCTGTTATTTATGATGGTACGCCAAAGTCATTAAAGGGTTACACTATTGGAGGTGTATTAGGTCATCGTTACAAAGGATTAGAAGAAGCAATACAAAATGGTTTATTAACACGTAAAAATGTCAACAGGGAAAAACAAAACATTGGCAAGTTACTGGCAAAGCGTATCGATGTATTTTTGATACCTAATACTTCCATGGCCTATTATGACAAAGAAATGAAACTGACAAATAAAATATATTATTCACCCATCCCCCTAAACAAATACAATCGCCACATAATGGTACAAAAAGAAATGACCGAAGTGCACAAAGCCCTCAACACAATCATTAAAGACTTACCTAACAATGGGTTTTGGGAGGCGTTAGGGGAACAATACGGATTAGAAGACAATTTCATTCGATAACGTTCACCCATAGTCCTAAATAAAAACACACATATAACTATAACTCGTAACAATGCCACCAACAATTTCAGCGAATTTTTTGGCTTTACCTGCACCGTAACAATCTAACATTTCCAAACATTCGCGCTGGGTAGCCAATCCTGTTCCGCCACCATAGGTTGCAACGATCAGCGAGGGTATTGTCATTGACATATAAAGGTTGCCCTCTTCATCCAAATCTGTCACCGCGATACCGGCTGAAGATTCGGCTACATTGGCAACATCCTGTCCACACGCAATAAACATCGCAGCAAGGCCATTCGGAGAATGTGCACCATTGTTTATCGAACCTGCCATTTGATTGCCCGCAAGAATAAAGGGTTTAGCAGCATAAAGTTTTTTGGTTGTTACCCCCATAATCCTTTTTAAGATATCACTTGGGATTACCGCCTCAGCTACCACTCGCTTACCTCTTGAGTGGAGTACATTAATTGCCGAGTGTTTTTTATCGGTGTCCATACCACCTGATAACAAATAACGTCTTAACGGTGGATAATGGGTTTTAATCCAGTCACAGGCAAAGAACGTTGCTTTACTTACCATATTTTGGCCCGCGGCGTCTCCCGTAGTAAAGTTAAAACGCAAATGACGCATTCGCGATGCAGCATATTGTTCAATATTTCTTAGCTTCCCTGATTTGGTAGAACTTTCTGCTACCTTTTTTATTTCATCAAAATTCTCTTCAACCCAAACACCAAAGTCTCTCGCCTGTCGTGCATCATCAAATATAAAGACAGGCGCTCGTTGCATAACATCATCAATAACTGTCACATTAATGCCGCCACATTCACGAAATAGGCGCATCCCTCGATTATAGGTGGCAATGACGGATACACAACTGCTGTTGATCCCTCGCGAAAAACTAATTCAAACCCTTGAGCATAAACCGATTCTATACAAACACTTTGTCGACATGTTATGCCTTCGTTTACGCGGAGCAGGCCAATCGATGGAATATTCTGCTCTCCTAGATCTACCATTACGACTAGCAAAGTTGCTACTACAAATACATTCGAATAGAGATAATTATCATGTACGAATATCTCAAGAAGAACTGGCTGCAAGCTTAGGTGTGACTCGACAAAGCATCTATCGGGTTTTAAAAAGTTGGCAAGATGGTAATCATATCTCTGTCAGTTATGGGGATATTGAAATACTCGAACCCGCCTACCTATAGAAGTTAACTTTGTAACACATAGAACTTTAATACAGGGTGGTTTTCACCCTATTTTCAATTAATTCTTCAACTTTTTCTATTTCTTCTTCCGTTTTTAATGGATCAATTTGACCCATTAAAATCCTCCCTAAGCTTGGCATAATATCACGCTCAACCTTAGATTCATCCTTCCATAATTTGGACCGGGTAATGGCCTTAGCACAATGAAAGTAGATCTCACTAATTGAAATAACTATCACGGTCTTTGGCAGTTTACCTTGATACTCAAAACGCTCTAATAGATCAATGTTAGTAACAATTTTGGCAATACCATTGATCCTAAGGCACTCACTAAACCCTGGTATCAGAGCTAAAACACCAACATTTGGGTTTTCGATTATATTGCTTAAACTATCCAATCGATTATTACCTGGTCTATCAGGTATGGCTATTGTTTGGTCATCAAGCACGCCCACAAAACCAGGATAATCTCCCCTAGGAGAGCAATCCATTTTACCTTTGGCACTTGATGTAGATAACACTGAAAATGGCGAAAGTTTCAAGAATTGAATACTGTATTTATCGAGTTTACTTTTCTGTTTTTTTAACACTAAGTCCATAGGAGCTTCATATAAGCTACGAAGCGCGTTCATAGACTCAATCATCTCAAATTCCATTGATATACCTCAGGCCACGCAACCATAGCTCTCGCTTCACCGTGACCCAGGGCGTAACGTAAGTTTACCGTCATGCAAACGATTGTTATGTACACCCTAACGTATTCGAAGGCATTGCATCGTCTTAGCTGAATTCATGACTTCTACCTCCGAACCCTAAGCCTTCTTATTTTAGCTTCGATGCCCATATAGCTAGTTTGTGCTTCATGGTCAATTGAGATATTTGATCCTGGGGAATCGGCTGTATTACCTTGTCATGTACCAGTAAACGATAAATATATTCTATTTTTTCATTTGCTGAATCGGAGGGCTCGAATTTAACAACACCTCTTTCTTCTCCATATTTCATCCCCTCGATTATTGCTTTTTTTACCAGTTCTTTCTCGTTTTTTAGCTTCTTCACGTTTTAGTTAGGCCTTCTAACGCTGTGCGCAGCCGCAAAATTGCGTTGCGCTGTATAGTTGTCCAATACCGTATCCTGTTATGTGCTGACTTAATAGCTTCCATATCCAAAAACAGGCTAATATTGAATTATCGGTGACTTTCTAATCCAAGTCTCCAGTAGAGCCAAATATTATAACTTTCACAATGTAAGCACCTCTTTAGGTATATAGCGTAGCGGAAAAAGCACAAAACGAGCAATGTAAGATTGCTCGTTGTACAAGGCCTTGTTAGCATATTTTACTGGAACCCCTGCCAATAAACGCTGAATACTCTATATTGAACCGCTTTAGGCTACGCTCTCTCTTGTAAACCCCACCTGTTTATTTCGGCCAACAAACCTTTTACTGTTGACTTGTTAATTGAATGCCATTAATTTAATGCCATTCAATTAATAGCAATTACTAACGGTTACCCTATGGCTCGACCCGCAAGATCCAAAGAAGAAGTAGCGCTGATAAAATCCAGCATCTTAGAAAATGCACTTTCTATATTGGTAAACGAAGGTTTTGAAAATCTATCCATGGGGAAGATTGGTAAACAAATGGGGATGACAACGGCCAACCTCTACAACTATTACAAAAATAAGGACGAGCTCTACAACGTCATTGTGATTCAAGGGTACAACCTGCTGCATGACGAACTCGTAGAATCCGTTACCAACACACCTGATGCGCTCAACAAAATCATGGCATTATTTCATGCTTATATACATTTTGGCGTTCATAACACCCATTATTATCACCTCATGTTTTCAATGGATTCTCCGAAATATCTAGATTACATAGGAACACCATCAGAAGATGTTGCACTTATAGAAAAGCAAAACTCATTGCGCACTTTGGCATTTGTGATGTCCGTTATTGATGAATATATAACAGATCACCCAGGTTACAAAAATGTCGATAGCAAGTTAGTTGCTATACAATTTTGGAGTCAACTTCATGGCCTTATTTCCCTTATTAACAGCGGAAATCTTAGAGAAGCCGATGAAAACCCAACGCAAGTCATTGAAGGTATTCTCAATAACTTAAGAACAATAATAAAAAGAGGTCTATTATGAAAATTCATTCATTTGACGGAAAAAACATTCATTTATTCGGTGGATCCTCGGGTATTGGGTTAGCAACGGCAAAACAACTCGCTAAACTCGGTGCCAATATTTTTATTTATGCACGGACGGAACAACGATTAAAATCCGCCGCATTAGAAATAAAAAAACACTGTCAGATTAGTGAACAACACGTTGTCTGGATATCCGTGGATATATCTATCCCTGAAGATGTACAAAAAACCATTGCCTCAACTGTCGAAAAACATGGGGCACCCGATATTCTAATCAACTGTGCTGGTCGAGCATACCCAGAACATTTCGAAGCCATTAGCTACGAACAATTTGAAGAAACTATGAAGGTTAACCTTTTTGGCATTTGGAACTCGATTCAATCCATCCTGCCCTACATGAAAGAAAACGGCGGGCTTATTGTAAACACCTCCTCTGTTGTTGGCTATGTGGGAATATTTGGTTATACCGACTATGCGGCGTCAAAATTTGGCATCATTGGTTTATCAGAAGCATTACGAAGCGAGCTCAAACGCTATGGTATTGGCGTATCCATACTGTGCCCTCCCGACACAGAAACACCTGGATTTGAAACGGAAAATCTGACAAAGCCCGCAGAGACCAAAGCGATTTCTCAAGGTGCAGGAATGATGGGGGCTGACCAAGTGGCAGAACAATTAATTAAAGGAATGCGTTCCGGGAAAAAAATGATCATTCCCGGACTGGATGGAAAAATCACCCATTACATAAAACGATGGTTCCCGGGGTTATTTGAATTCATCATCGATCGTATGGTACTAAAAGCCCAAAGGCAGATGAGTTAATCGATTCCCTGCCGGCTCCCAGTCAACTCCCAGTCAACTCCCAGCTAACACCAAACAGAACAAGGAAATAATCACTATGAAATGCCTCGTTACCGGTGCTACCGGATTTTTAGGAACCAATCTAGTTCATGAACTGGTAAAGGCTGGCTGGGAAGTCCGAGCTTTTGGACTACCAGGGTCCAACACAACCTATATCAAATCCCTTCCTGTTGAAATTATCTTTGGAGATATCACTAAAAGAGATGATGTCGAAAAAGCCGTTGAAGGGTGCGAATACATTTTCCATGTTGCTGGGGATACATCTTGGTGGAATAAACGTTTTGAAAAACAACGAGAAATTAATGTTGATGGTGTTATTAACGTTGCCGAAGCCTGTATCAAATTTGGGGTTAAACGATTAGTTCATACCAGCACAGTCGACGCTTTAGGATACAATCCAGAGGGTGTTGCTAATGAAACCTGGAAAATTTACAACTACAAAAACACTGGATATAACTATGCAGATACAAAACGGGATGGTGAACTTAGTTTAACAACGCTGGCTAAAAAAGGTCTTGAATATGTTGTTGTCTACCCTGGAAGCATGTTGGGGCCATTTGATTTCACACTTCAATACGGACGACTTTTTTTCGAGCTTCGTGACGGAAAAACACCTGGCTGTCCTTCCGGTGGTGTCAGTTTTGGTCACGCAACAGAAGTAGCTAAAGCACATATTCAAGCGGCACTCGTTGGTAAACCGGGCGAAGGTTATATTTGTGCAGGGGAAAACATCAGCTATCGCGATTTCTTTGATCGTATCGCTCATAAGTTTGGAAAAAGAGCACCTAAATTTGATATAGGAAAAGGGTTCCTAGTTGCTTATGGTTACTTTATGCAGTTTTTATCACGCTTCACAAAAAAACCTCCAGAATTAGACCCTGGTACCGCACGCTATATGTCAGTGAACGCTTATTACGATAGTACGAAGGCGCAGAAGGAATTGGGCTATCAAATCAAACCGGTGACAACCATGATAGATGATGCTTATGACTGGTATGTAGATAATGGATATTTAGATGAAACAAAAAATAATAAGTCATCATTCTAAGAACTGATCCAATATCCATATGCCTTAAAACTATCTCTCAAGATAATGAAACCTGCGCTTAGCAGAGAGATAGTTTATTCCGAAGTATCTATAACCGAACCAGCTGTATCATCCTGATTTTCGACATAGATATCCAAAATTGCATTTTTGTTCTGCAGCTGTACCGCATTTCTTGCAATATCTTCGAATTCTGTAGAATTCAAAGGCTCGTTCGAATTTGAATTACTCGTACTGCTAACACCAAATTGATCTAGCGCATATTGAGCCGTACTATACCGAAGTTTTGTATCAAGCATGGAAAAGGCTGTCTCTCTCGTTACGTCAGAGCCCTCGGATTCAAGTCCTGCGGAAAGAACAGATTTTCTAACCTGTGAATTTACCTGAGAACCCCCTCCGTTAGATTGTTGTGAAGCAGCGATGAATTGTTGAGCATTTCGTCTACCAAGCGTTGTTTCTAATGAGCCAAAAAATTGTTCACGGGTAACTTCATAGGTACCCTGCTGTTCAGCTGACCCCGATATAGTAACAGTAACCGAATTTTGAGAGCGGTCTCCTTCATTAACATTGTCTGCATTTGGACTAGCGGATACCGTTCGAGCGCTATCATCTTCTGGAGATTGACCAGCAGTAGAGACCGGAGAGTTTGAAAGGTTTGATGACCTTGAACTCTTATCCGTTAAAAGCGGGGATGGACTGACTGCGCTTATATTCATAGTATTCACGCCTCATAGAGCACTACCTGTTATTCACTCTACAGCGTATTTTCACTGGATTAAAGGTCAAACATATAGAATCCAATTATATACATAGTTATAAACGGCCTAAGTATAACCCCAGGCCAAGCTCAATTATCTAGCGTGCACCTGGTCTATCCGAATACGAAGGTCATTTGCCCATGAGGAGAAAACATCACGCATTGCAATATCACTTCCCTTGGGGTTGGCTGGGTCTATTTTGTAGCTGGTCGATTTCGAATCAACAAATCGAGCAATGACAGTTTTGGAATGAGCATCCATCAGAGCCCCTACAATTGTCACAATCCCTTCTAATTTGCTATGTTTTTTCTCTTCTACCCCAATGGACGCTCCAACCAAGTTGGCGCCATCAGGAAATACGGCTACAACGGAACACATGAGCAATAAAGTAGGAGCATCTTGGATTTCCACCGCCATTGTATATTTACCACCCTTAACTATTTCCTTCTCAATTTCCGAATAGAATATTTTTTGAAAAGCAGACTTTTCTTCTTCCCCAAGCGTCCATGACACCATTTCTTTTCCATTAACGTTATTTGTCGTTAAGGCAACTTCCTCAAGATACAAAGGGGTTACTACAAAGGATTTATAACGAGAAAAATCGAAACTTG
>CAJXZM010000131.1 GCA_913063125.1 uncultured Gammaproteobacteria bacterium
TGGGAACACTCCGAATAGGACTGAAAAGTTATACCGGAATTCCTACTAAACTGTGGCCAAATTTCTTGACCACAACACTATCAAGTAATGTTTCATTATCAAAATTCGGATTCGTCATCTGTATTCGAATGGATTCCTGCAGAGCAGAAGTTGCAGATTCGTAATCACCCCAGCGTGTGTAGGCTTTGGCAATCATAATAAGAGAATTTGAAGCCGTCGTCGGGGAATCGCTAATTTGTTCTCTTGCATTTATTTCTGCAGGTTCAATTATATTCCGTATTAAACTTTCTTTAATAATCCTAACAGGATCAGATTCGTCCAAAATGGATTCATACTTTAAAACCAACTCCTGGTCGATTGGCATTGTTCCAAATTCGTATTTAATTCCTTTAATTATATCAGCGGACAAACCAATAGGATCAATATTGCTAAAAAGCTCGGCTTGAATGCTCGCCGATGAAATATTGTCTTTCTCTCGAATTGTTGAAATATTGAATATATATAGAAATGCTCCGGCCAGAATGAACAGAAGCAATGTTGCTGACGCAGCGGCATAGGCCCTTCTCGTAGATCTTTTGGCAGCTGAAACTTTCTTCTCTGCAGCGATTCTGATGTTTAGGTCATTTTTTATTCGTATCGATTCAGCCCACTCACTTATATGACTCCATTCTCTTAAGAGGACTTCATGACTAAACCTAACGTTTCCATTAGAAATTGAAACAAGCCTTTTTTCCTCGAATTTATTTAGAATCCTATTTAGTTGGAGGTTGGTTGAAAACTCTTTTCTTGCCGTTGATATTGGGTAGACAACAGTCCTATGATCGTCCACTCCAACAAGTTTCGGTAGGAACTCAGTGTTAAACATCTCTTTTTGTATGGAATCGAAACTGTCGTACAGTGCTTGAGAATTATTTTTGATCAGTCCAGATATACTCTCCAACTCCGAATTGAATAGGGCCCAGGTAAGACCTTCCGACAGCTTCTCTTTGTTAACGGTAACTATGAATAGTTGGTCTAATACATACTCCAATAGAGGCAATATATTCCCAACGTCTCTAACTGCTGGCATTAGATTATCTACTAACTTTCCTTCTATAGAGATACCCGATTGTCTAGCCGGACGAACAATTATATCTCTATAATACTGCGGGTTATTCTTATCGGGAATCGACAAATGAAAACCAATATATTGATTTCTATCTTCATCAAGATTCAATAGCTGTTTTGCTTTGTCATATTCAGAGGACCTCACTGTCGAGATCACCCAACACAAGGGAGCTTGGCTTTGTGATCTGTTTAATGAGTGATATTCGCTAAAACCTCTTATTATTTTGGAAAATGCAGCTAGTTCGCTAGGGTTATTGTGAATAGACTCGTCTGTTACTACCTCTTCCAATTGGTCAATTACGATAACAAGACGTTTTGGAGGCCCCTCAATTGGCTGGATATATTTCATAAATGAATCTATCGTTTGGGCAGTGTTGTCGATCCATTCAGAATAATGATATCGGGTTTCGTCTATTGACGGAAGGAAACCCCGCAATCCATCTACGAAAAATTGAACTAGTTTTCCTTTTAAGTCACCGGGTTTAATTACTAGGTAGATGCTATTTCTTATGCCCTCCTCCGCCATCAATGGCGCTAACAGTCCTGCTTGAACGAATGACGATTTTCCTGTTCCACTTTCTCCATATACAATAAGATGTAGCTTGGAATTATCAACCTCAGAGTATTCCCTCATTACCTCTATTTGTGAATTGATCTGATCCTCACGCCCAAAAAATTGATGACGATCGGCATACCGAAACGCATCCAACCCTTTGTAGGGTGACGTGCTAATGTCATTAAGTGGGTAATCCTCTTTTCCCAACAGTAAGAAAAGTGCATCAGTTAGCGTTTGTACTGGGTGGCACACTCCCCCAAGATCATTTTCTAAGACCGAAATAGATTCTTTAAATTCCTTATTATCCGATAGTCCATTTTCCATCTTTGATGGAAACATAAAAACAGGAAAAGGATGACTCTCTGGCTTCTTCAAAATAACATTTAGGAAAGCGCGTAACTTTTCAGTTACACCCTCTACGGGTAGAACTTGGCCGCTTTGGTCTAGTTCCCCCGTAGCACCGATTGATAGTTCCTCCAATTTTCTATTCTTACTAGATTTCTGATCAATTAGCTTCTGATAAAGTTGTAAAGAAAAAGCGAGAGCTCCGCTATTACCATCGACATTACCCCACTGTTTCATTTCCACGAAACCAACGACCGATAAAGCCCCCTTTTTCGCTTGATCCCAAATTCCAGGGTGATTCGTTAAAACAGCGTAAGTTGCTCTCTCATACATTTTGTCTGAGTACTTGAATTTTGTACTACTATCTTGTCCTTTGGGCCTACAAAAAAGCTTTGATGGTCCAACTGGCGCTAACGCTAAGTTATCCTCTTCATTTCGCTTGGGGTTAATGGCGAATTCCATCTCGGAAAACGGGGAAGCTCGACCGGACTCCGGTATGATGACTTCCTTTGGATCAATATCGCAGGTTAGCAAGTAAATCAATCTATTTTATCCCTAAGAAAAGCGTACTGGAACTGAAAGCCAAGTCTGCATTTTAATTTCTTTCCATTTTTTCATATCAAGAATAATGCACACAGTTTGACTTAGTTCGCCTATGTCGAGTTCGCAAACCAACAAGGGATCACCCCCGTCTTTTAGCAACATGGCAGCGATAAGCGATTGATCCGACGGCATATCAACAGATATTGTCATGCTTAGCATCATTTTCCCGGATTGAAAGGGATCGCAGGTATAGTTTATAGTCACATCCGTTTTCTCAATTGGTATGACTAATTGGCTTTCGTACCCAGTTTCCTCTTCTTCTTTATCAGACGTTGTCATTGCTACTAATGCGTAACGCTCTATGGCTTCACCAGATACGGTATAATTTCGCTCTTCAAAGTTAAATATATTGATTACATTACTCTTACCATCTGCTGTATTTACTGAACCAATAATTTGCTTGTCATTATCTAGTATTTTATCACCCAACTCTCTCATGACGGATATGTTACGATTCAGAAAACTCAGTTCCGTTTCAGTCAAGTTCTTAAAACTCAGGTCCTTCAACACTTTATCAATAACATGTTGAGGTACAGGCTGGGGAATAACTCCTTTGACAGCCTCATCGAATAGTGGTTGTAGTAACTCGTTGTTTTCTGTCATTAGTGTAACTCCTCTTTTGTGTATCCACGTTCTTCGATATGTTCTATGAGTTGTGCTTGAATCATTCTGTTTACGAGATTTATTCTGTTTCTTACCTGTACAGGGCTATTTGCACCATATAGTTCTTGGATCTCCCTTAAGCTCCTACCATTTTGCATTCGCTCAACAAACCAAATGATATCCTGCTGTTTTATCTTTCCAGCCTTGTTATTGCTTCCAGTGCCCAGGAGTGGGCTTGACCCGCCGAAAGCTAAGAGTTCCTCATAGATTGATCTTAGGTTTTGAATTACCTCCAGACGCTCCGACAGTTCAAAGGGTGTTTCTGGAATAGGTTCATCAGTTTTCCTTTCGTCAATGTTTGAATCATCAGGCTTATGATAACCGAATATTGCATTATCAAATCCAGCTTGTCCTTGGGTGCATTGTCTAAGTGCGTCAGTTGATCTCCAGATTAGGGATTTTGTAAACCAACCAAAATAGTTTTCGAATTTGTCAATGTCATGCGTTGATTTGAGCTTTATCACTTCTTCATATAAGAAATTATCATACTGAACATGATCTATATTAAGCGAAGCTAGCATGCTCCTTTTCTGTTTTTGAACACGTTGATATAGTATGTCTTCCTCCGGTGAAAGCTGCATATTAAATCCATTTGATAGCTTTCTTTCCATTTCTTTCTTTGAACAATTTCTATCCGGACTAGATGCAATAGATATTGCTAGGGTTCCGCCCAACTCGGACATGTTCATTCTGCCTTGTTCGTTTCTTTTTGCTACCTCCTTAGGTTTGATTTCTGAGTAGTGTAGATTTAGATCCTCAGGAATTAATTCTTCTAAGTAGTTTTCCAAAGCTGCCAACTCGTTGGATCCATAGAAATCCATTATCGATTTTCTGACTTCTTCGCGACTTGCATCATCATTCAACGAAGAAAGTATTTTACTAATTATCGCCGCCGTTTCATTTTCAAGGATTTGCAGTGGATCTTCATCTCCGATTGCAAGATCCTTTAATCTTTCCATTAATTGTCTGATCAGATCGTCGTTAAACTCAGTCGCAATTTCAGAAACCTCATTTTCTAGAATATATTGCCAAAGACCTTTGTCGAATTGTATGAAGTGCTCTTTAAGTTCTGTGTCCTGTAGTAAAACGGTTTGGGTCGATTCATTTTCAGAATCCATTAGCAATTGCCAAGCACCAATAATGTCAAACGTAGCCAAAAACACTTTCGGAGACGTGCGTCTCGAAGCAGATTCATCATGGTATTTCTTAATTTGATTTAATGTGAGTTGTCTTCCTCCAAGGGTTTTTTCGAACAGATCGCCCCAATACAATAACTCAGAACCAGGATCGTCAAACTGATATTTTGCTATATCTGTTTTTGCATAATCCCCGTCTAGCTCGATAAACTGTAGAGCATTCATTATTTTAATGGACGCAGACCAGAGTGTTTCGCTATCAAAGGTGCCCGATTGAAACGATTTCAATTTTTTTAGCTTCTCGGTTACCTTTCCACCAAGCGCTCTATTTTTTTGTCTGAACCAATCCCCCCGCTTCTCTACCGGGATTCGGCATAATCGATAGAGTTCTAAAAAGTAGGTTTTCCGTTTTCTCATAGTTTGAACCTTTCCGTATTGGTAGCTCGTTTTCTCAGTATATTCTGTTCTTTCGCGTATTTTAAACGCTCTAGGAATGAGGCGTTTTCTGGGTTTTGATTCCTGTTAATTTTCTTTTCTCTTAAAGAATAGTAGCACTTATTGGCTATGCCTGAGGCCGACTTTTACTACAAGAAAGTAGACAAGACAAGCGTACAAACAAGCAGCTAAGATGAGGGTTGATAGGGAAAAAATAAGTGTCAGTATCAAGGGCACCAACCCTAGGAACTTGGCCGCTCCAATACATATTATTATAAGGCCAGCATCTAACACCAAAACTTTTTGGGTCCGTAAATTTATAATGAAATTCTTCGCGATACGGATTTACAAATTCTGAACGGTGCACATACCATTGGTTATTATGTCTTCCACCTTCATAAAACCCATGAGTGATCATTGCAATCACCCTGTCAGTCTCCAGTGACTTATAGTCTGCGAACTCTTCTACCGTTAGGTAATCAGTCAAAGATTCGCTGCTAATGTGGGAATTACGCATTTTATCCATTTGTTTTCTCTCTTGTCTTTGTCGTTTGTTACTGTCTATATCGAGATAAAATGGGTATTTTAAATAATTGCTTTGCTTTTATATGTTGAGTCGCAGGAGATAGGGATACTCCTACCTAATTCGTTGTTTTATATAGAATTAAGTGCCTAAATATTGTTTAGTTAGACAATACAAAGGTCATTTTAGACTCCATTGGGACGGGTTTTCGATAGAAGCAGAAGTTCTAGGTGTAGCCAGCGCGGTGTACTTGCGTTTGCTCCTCAGATCTTCCAAAGCAGCTGATATTGCCTTCCTGTATCGTTCCGATGGGGTTGTTAGGGTAATGGGGTCAATGTGCCAATAACAATCGACGTGATTTAGTAATACCGATCTTTTAGGCATTTTAATGTTACGTTTGGCGATACCTCCATCTTCTGTGACCGTGATCTGGGCTGCTACCCATGCGGTTACACCTGCTTCCGAGAATTTATATCGAATATCCTGCTTGATCGAAACGTCGAACCCTGCAAAAACGGCGATATTCTCGGAAGTAACGCCTGTCCATAAAACTGTCAGAGTGCCCTCCACTCTGGCGTATTCTAATAGAACCTCTTCAGTAAATTGCCACCCAGTGCCTGCAGCATGGTAGACCTCTAGGGTCATAAGCTCCTCAAACTGAGTGTTTTCGAGGGGTTGGGGGACCTTAAGGTACCCGTCAAACGCCCGTTGAGCGGATACGCTTAGATTCCCATCTAGCGCCACTAGCCGCCCTACTTTCAACCCAAAAAGGTTCGCCACCCACAGCCTTCTGTCAGTACCCGGAACGAGTATGAGCTCCTCAATACCATAACCACTGCAGATATGAGCAGGTGGCCTGCTTTGGATAGCGAACTGAGTATCCTGAAGGCATTTCCTCACCTGCTCATCGGCCTCCCTTTCCGTGGGGTAAGCATAAGTATACTGCGCAAAAGAGCATGCGCCGATCATCAGTGCGACTAGCGTTGTGAGCATGTTATTCCTCCCAAAGGCCTTCTTTTTTAAGAACCGTTTTAAGACGTCCGATAGCACTTCCCATGGCGCCAATATCGCCACTGTATTCCCCCCTACCCTCATAACTATCCTGAAACGCATGAAGCTTACTGAGCAATCTGGAAATATAGGGATCAAGAACACCAGACCTAGTGACACTGTTCCCTGCGTCACACAGCCTTGTTAGGGCGAGAATCGACTCAGGTACATCATACTGCCCTTCAGATTGTTCCCACTGAATAAGGTCGTTAACGATTTCCCTAAACATCGCTATGACTTTGCGATTTTTTGAATTGCTAAAGTTTCCCTTCGATCTTCCCGTTTTGTAAGGCTCTTTTTTTCGACGCCCTTTATTCTTGCGTGATGGAGTTGACATAGAGAATCCTCTTGTTGTTTTGTTTCCTTCTTGAACAAGGCCCATTAGCTGGCAGGTCTGTGCCAAGCCCTCGGGTTTAAGTACTAACCAACCGATCCCGTCCGAGAACTGAATTTGTTGTACTAGGTATATCGGAGTCTCTCAGCGAAATTTAATTTTACGTCCCTGTTTCTTTTGTCAGCACAACAACCTGTAAATACTCTCTAAATTAATAAAGAGGCTCTATTAATTTAAATTTCCAGCTGCACTTCGATAGATGAGAGTACAAGACAAAAGTTGACCAAAATATACAAACATAAGGAAACAAAAATGAATAAAACCAAAACTGAACGGCTAGCTAGAATATCTCCAACAAAGGGCTCCCATCAGGGAATAATCCAAAAAATATCGATCGGGATATTGCTACTCTTTATTTCCTCAGGTGTCAGCGCTTATTGTAGTCATGACAATCTGAACATAGACCGAGCGATAAACGGCGAGGTCAGGATTGACCAAGTCAACCTCTGCTGGAATGGAAGAGGAAATCCAATATTGGATTTTCGAGCTGCTTCTCTAAATGGGAAAAAAAAGTTTACAGGCGTAGAGAGTGCACCCTGGGTTACTTTGGATTTTTACGACCATAGAGGTATCCGGATGTTTACTCTAGACTCCGAATACCAAGAAATTCTTGCTTCAGTGAGACAATGCGGAGGCTATCAACAGCATCACACCCGGCTGAGACTCCCATATTGGGTGAATCGAAGAACGGTTAGTCACGTGAGTGCGTCAATCGGCGGGAGCAGGGGTAGACGTTGCTAAGTTTCAAGGCGGTCACTCGTGATCGCCCAACTGGCCAATCTAAGATAAATTCTTCGGACACATACGTTATTCGGAATTTTACATTTATTCCATTGCAAGAACAAAAACAAAAAAAACTGTCTAAATTATTTATTTTACCTTCTTTCCATCGATATACCCATTGTAACAAGCAAGATAACGCATCGAATACACAGAATAGGGATCTACGGGCCAACAACCAATCGTAATTTAGCCCTCATTTCCTAACTTTCGAAACAAACAAACATTATTAGGAATTATTCAAATAACACTAATAATTAAATATTTTATATGAAGAACGTATCGATATATACATTGCAAGATAATTAATTCAATCACTTTAATGACCGGAGAAGAACATGAATAAGAAAAACGTAGGGTTACTCATCATTACATTGTTTATCAGTGTTAATTCGCTAGCTGGTTCCACCGCAAACGGTAGTCGTTGTAATCTCGATTCGGATTGCGGTTCCAATAAATGCTGGCCAGGACCAGACTACAATGGAAAGTATTGTATCAACGCTGCGAAAAATTGTGCGTGGCCCAATAAAGACGGCTATTTTTACGGAAAAACGAAAGGCGGAAAAGTGTGTCTTGCACCTGACCAAGGCAGAGCATATTTTTGTAGCACTAAAAAAAGCGATTGTTAAGGACAATAGAATCACCATCACTCACAAGGAAAATATACACCATGAGAATTAGAAAGATGAATTCGACAATTACCCTAAGATCTTTGGGTGCGGTGGCAATAGCCGTCGCGGCACTGTCTTATCAAGGTACAGCGTTGGCTGGCAACACCGCTTGCTTAAAAGTATACGCCGGTGAACTTGGAACTTTTAACATAGCAAACATATGTGAAAACAACAAAATCGCCGTTGTCCGATGGACTGATGGGAATATTCGTCGTTATCTAGTTGGCGCCGGCAGTTACTATTCAGAAAGAATGGGGAATGGTTATGCAAAGCTACTTGGTGAAACAGACTAGTTGAGAGTAACGTCAGTCACTTTGTATTTTGGTTAATTGAAAAGGAACGATCAATGAAAATTTATGCTTTGGTACTTTCTGCACTTTTGTGTATTAGCAGTATGGCCTCCGCCAACAGTAGCATGTGGCAGGCATCCTGCACGACATATCACGGGTATAGCCAGTGGTTTGGACCAAATCGGGACAACATGGAACAAGCGGAAGCAGATGCGCAGCATCATAGCGAAGTTTTCGCGCATGATACCGTTGTTTTGTCACTCTAAATGCTCGTCTTACGTAGCAGAGCCAGGTGAAGACATTTGGCTCATACTTTGCCCTAACTGCAGATAAGAAAAAGCATGTGATTGGTAGGGATATTTACATGCGCCTTATAAACTCGATCACCTGATCCAAAGAATCCGAATAAGCCTCATCAAAGAGCCTGATTACAACATAAATGAAAGGCGGCGATTGTTTTGTATCGGAAAGAATATCGAACGAAAAGGCAATTCGATGAATGGCCCTATGATTACCAATAGAAACTTCCTCGTCATCTACAGCATTTTGGTCCTCAGTCTCGGATCACAAAACCAAGTATTCGCCAAAACCAATGGCGCTACCAAAAGATGAATTATAGGTTAAGAGGCAAGCAATGAAGATACCGTCAAACATACACTACTCAAAAAAAACGAGAATCGGTTTTGTGACAAAACAACTTTCTTTAGGGGGTTTTCTGCTACTATTTTCGTCAATGGCAAGCGCGTACTGCGACAGTTTTCGCATAGACAACGCTGCAAATGGCAATGTGCGCATAGACTATGTTGAAATTTGTTTGAGACAATTGGATCGGGGAAGTCCCATGCTAAACTACCGTATGGCGTCCTTAAATGGCAGAGAAAAATTCCTTAATGGCACTATGCTCCTTAGATCACGTTACATTTCTATGATCGATACAATCGATTGATCTACACATTAAATCCGCCTAAGCAACGAATTCTCGCCTCTGTTCATGAGTGTGGCGGTTACGAAGAACACAGTACACCACTAAATATTCCCCCTAGAGTCTACCATCGGTTTACCTATGTTAAAGCAACATTGAGTGGAAGCCAAGGTGAACGCTGTTAACACTATGGGCGGGCATATGGCCCGCCATAGTACCCTTTTTCCTTTATTTTTGTGGCCCTGAATTAGTATTGGAAATCACAGGTGTTACCTGTCTCGATTACCGGAAAGATGAGCCCAATTCTCCAAAAAAAACATCTCGATTCTCTATCTAACGGATCCATCCTTATAGAGCAAAAAAACTAACTTCCTCCCGATTGATCGATTGGCACCAACAACGCTATTGCCAGCTGAAGGGTACTAACCTCTCAATTATTTCCTGAATTTTTCTCAAAAAACACGAAATAATCTCGCTAAAATTTTTAATTCTAAAAGTTCACAACGATATATCCAGTAACCAAGCAACAAACATCATTAAACATAAATACAGGAAGCCAGAATATGAAGAACTCAATTAGGATTGCATTAATAGCGCCTACATTTGCAGTTGCTAGCAGCACTTTCGCTAGTATCTCCTCAATTGAACTCAATGATCGAAGCATTGGAGCCAACGTCGTTAAAATAATTGATGGGAAGTCATATTTGATGGTTGGCCAGAAATTGGTGCCAAATACTTTTTCCCCAACCAGACTTTCGCCGACAAAGTTGTCAAAGTCAAAACTGGTAAAACCTAGAACGGTACCATCTAGATTCTCACCAACTAAATTAAAACCTACCATATTTCAGAAAAACAAACTTTCCAGAACATTTTTTGGATAAGCATTCGAAAGCCTCTTTATATTTTTCTTCCTCAGACTGCAAGAGTATGGAATCCGCAGCTCTTTGGAGGAGATGGATCAACACCCTCCCCTTTAACAAGAGCAGATTTTTGTAGTAAGTGATGGAACCACCCCATTATCACTATGACAAGTTCTGCATAGCCTAATCAGAATATTTACAATGGAAAAATATGACGAAAGTGACGCCTCGTATCGATGGCATTTCTTGGTGTTTGTGTTCGTACTCCTATTCCTGGGTCTTGCTATAAAATTGGTATATATCCAAGTCTACGACAAAGAGTACATACTTGAGAGTGCCAAAAGATTTCAAACTCACAATATACCCATACCCGCCAAACGGGGCAGAATTTATGATAGAAACGGTGAACTTCTTGCTGAAGACACCATTCTTTACGACGTAATTATTGACCCGATTGTCTTCATTGCTTATGAAAACACGCTACAAGACATTGCCGTTGGATACTCTGAAACCGTTAAAAAATCACAAAAAAGGAACACATTTCATTCGGTAGTTCGCATCCTGAAACTGGATACACAGGAAACCCGAAAAAAGCTCAAAGATAAAGCACAAAGCCGTTATTTGTTGTTAAAAAAACAAGTGACGCCTCAACATTACAAGATGCTAAAAGACCTGAAATCCAAAGGTATTCATTTCACCGCGTATTATAAGCGCTACTACCCGCTTCGAGAGGCAACCGCCCAGATGATTGGCTTTACCAACGGTAACAGAAAAGCCATTGGCGGAGTGGAACAAGGAATGGACGGAGTTTTAAGGGGCGAAAACGGAACTATCCATATCCATAAAGATGGCATTGGTAGAAAGCTTGCGACACTGCCTGACAACCGACCGGTTAAACATGGCGAAAATCTCAAGCTGAGCATTGATCTTCGTTTGCAATACTTTGCCTACAAGGAGTTACTCGCAGCAGTGAAAACAAGCAGGGCAGAATATGCCAGCCTGGTCGCCATAGATGGTTGGAGCGGACAGGTTCTCGCATTAGCGACCTATCCATCCTTTAACCCGAACTATATTCAGCAAGAAAGTATCCCCTACTTAGTGAACCACAGCGTGCAAACTGCATTTGAACCAGGCTCCACCATTAAACCATTGATCATGGCCTACTCACTGCAGGAAGCTGCAGTTAGGGGTAATGAATCGATCGTTACCAGCCCAGGATCATTCCGCATTGGTAAACACCGCATACGAGATCCAAGGGACTACGGGGATTTGACGCTAACCGATATCATTAAGAAATCCAGCAATGTGGGTATGGCTAAAATTGCTCTACGGGTGAATGGCAATAAGTTGTATGGCTTTCTTTCAGACCTTGGCGTCGGTATCACTACGGGCGTTGGTTTAGCAAATGAGGCGTCAGGAAAACTTCCTTTACAAGGCCTTAGCAGCCAGATAGCGCGTGCGACCAGCAGCTATGGTTATGGTTTTACAACAACACCGTTACAGCTGGCAACGATGTATACCGTTTTTACTAATAACGGGAAGATAAGACGCCCTTCCCTGTTTTATTCTAACTCAGCTACCAATAGTCGAAGAATATTGAGTGAGGTAGCTACCCAACAGACGTTGTCGATGATGGCATCCGTTGTTAAAGATGGGGGTACGGGAAAGCAGGCCGACATGACCCATTTTTCCACAGCGGGTAAAACAGGGACGACTCAGTGGTATGGTGACAGGGGGTATGAGTCAGGTGTGCATAATGCCATGTTTGTTGGCGTTGCACCGCTAAATAATCCCCGTTATGTAGTGGCAGTTATGGTGTCCAAAATCACAGCAGACAAATACTACGGGGGAGCCGTCGCAGCTCCTGTGTATAGGAACACTATGGAAAAATTATTGCTGATGGAAATCGAAAACGACCCTGACCTTTACAGGAAATCAGGTGTTCAGTGAGCGACTGAATTGGTCAATACGATTACAGGAATAGAATTCATTGGTACACTTGACCTATTTTTCGCAGATAAAGGAAAACCTTAATCGGGGTTTTCAAACATAAAGAGTTGTGAGAAATTCGGTATGATGATCAGAAAAGTAGCATTAACTTCTACCAGGGAAGCCATATGACCCAACTCATTATCCTGTCTAAACCCGAGAAGAAAGCCTTTATGAGCGCCCCTATTCTTAACAAAAAGGAGCGGCTACTGTACTTTCGCCTAGATCAGCAAACTCGATTGATGGTGGGTGGCCTAAGAAAACCCGAAAACAAAATTGGAATTCTATTGCAGCTGGGATATTTTCGAGCCTCCGGCAAGTTTTACGCCGCCAAACAGTTTCGAAAAAGGGATATTAATACGGTATGCCAGCTTTTGGGTATTAAAGACTTCAAAGGCTTTGACCGAGCAGGTTACGCCAACACCAGTATGCTAAATCACCAGGAACGCATACGCGGAACATTACAATGGCAACGATGTGATGAAAAGGAAGGGGCCCTTCTCTCTCATCGTGCGCAATGGCTTGCTGCAAATCAACGGAAGCCAAAGGATGTATTTTGGTCACTAGTTGATTATTGCTGGAAGAGTCAAATTGAAATACCTGCTTTTACAAGACTATCTGAGATCGTATCTCAGTGTTATATCAATTTTGAAAGCTACACCTTAGAACAGCTTCGCGAAAACCTTACCGCTGAACACCTCGAGAAGCTGGAGATAGTGGACTCTGCCAATTATCAAAATGATAACGATCCTACCGAAAATCTACGGGCATTAAAGAAGATAAGTCAATCGTTAAGCGTCGGAGATATACGGCTGGCAGTCAGGACGGCCAATGTCTTTAAAAAAGACTATTTTTCTTTTGAAGACGTCTATGATGCACTGAAACTAAGCGATCAGGCGACTGAATACTTTTCAACATGGGTTCAAAAATCAACAACACACCAGTTCTCACAGATACCCAACGACAACAAACGCTACCTCTATCTGCTAGCATTTATCAGGCACCAATTTTTTAGTAGGCAGGATGCACTGGTCGATACGTTCATGAAATGCGTAGCCTCCTCTGCTAATAAGGTGAGAGAGAAAATCAAGGAGAACGAAAATTCATTACGAGAAAGTCGTCAAAAGGCGATTAAAGTGTTATCTGAAACATCAAAGAATTCACGGCAGCTTCTGGATGAAATAAAAACAATCGTAAAAGGATACAATGCAACTGCGAATGAAAAATTCTACAAAATTAAGCAGTTGATTGAAGAGTCCGATAACAATGACGATTCACCTACAGAAAAAAATATAACTGATTTGGAAAAAACGCTGCTTTCAGAAGCGAATAACGAAGCCTACTACGCCGCAATCAAGGATCACTCATTAGCCTTGCAGAACAGGGTTTCTGGAATAATAAGTGAGTTAGAGTTCAACAAGAAAAGTTCATCGAAATCCGTCTTAAATGCAATAGAGTTTTACAGGATCAATGAAGGAAAACTAACCCAAGATGCACCAACAGAATTTCTAACTGCTACTGAACTCGCAGCGATCACATCGGACGATGGGATAAATATCTATCAGTATAAATACCTGCTATTCCTACATATTTCGAGTGCTATCAAATCTGGGAAGCTCAATTTAAAATATAGCTACCGCTACCGAGCTGTTGAAGACTATCTCATAGACAGTGAAACCTGGGAACGGGATAAAAATATTTTGCTAAAGGCCGCAGGCTTAGACAAATACCGATCCGCAGTCCTGTATCTTGAAAAACAGAAAAAGCAGTTAGAAAAGAAATACGAGACGATAAACGCAAATTATAAAGCAGGGAAAAACCCCTACCTAAGTGCACTTGAGAATGGTCATGTGTCCATCAAAACGCCCAACATTAACCACAGCAGGCAAGAGTACATTGCCACAACATTATCTAAAGAAGGAATCGTTCCAGTTCAGCAGGTACTCGCTGAAATTGATAGTCTATGCCAGTTTAGTAAAGAATTTGACCATCTGAGCGTGAAACATCATAAAAGAAACGTCAAGTTGGAAACTATTATTGCCGGAGTTATTGCCAAAGGCTGCAATATTGGCCTGGGTAAGATGTCTAAGATATCTGAGGGTGTTAATGCAAGTACGCTACGAAACACGGTTAATTGGTACTTTTCGGTTAAAAACCTACAGGCTGCAAACAAAAGTATTGTCGCCATGATCAACAACCTTCCCCTCGCCCGAAACTACCTCAACAATTCCACTCATGTTCATTCAAGTAGTGATGGTCGAAAAGTTAATGTTGCCGTTGACTCCCTGCATTCGAAACGGTCTTATAAGTACTTCGGAAAAAACAAAGGGGTGGATATCTATACGTTCACAGACGAAACGCAGTCTCTGTTTCATAACACCGTGATTAGCTCCACTGACAGGGATGCACCGTACGTTATAGACGGGTTGGTACAAAACGATGTAAAAGAGGAAAGAATACATTCTACCGATGAACATGGATTTTCGGAGGCAGTCCATGCGGCGACTCACTTTATTGATGTCTCCTTTGCACCACGATTCAAAAAATTGAAAAATAAGGCCCTATACGGATTTTCTACCAAATCGCATTATCGAAAAAAAGGTTACGACATTTACCCCAGTAGCCGCATTAAACAGAACATTATCATCGACCAATGGGACAACATCCTCAGATTTATTGCGAGTATTAAGTTGGGGTTTTCGACCGCTTCTCAACTGTTTCAACGACTGAGCTCCTACGCAAAAGATCATCCGCTCTATAAAGCATTAAAAGAGTTTGGTCGTATCTGTAAAACTCAGTATATATTGACCTATTGTGAAGACCTGAAGCTTCGGCAGCAGGTTCAGAAAATGCTAAATCGAATTGAGCTTTCTAACAAATTCTCGAAAGCGATATTTTTTGACAATAGCGGTGAATTTCATGAGGGAACAAAAGAGGAGCAAGAGATTGCGACGGCCTGCAAGGTGTTAATCCAGAACGCCATTATTCTCTGGAACTATCTAAGCTTGTCAGAAATCATCATTAACACGAAAGGTAAGGAAGAGCGTGCTGAGATTATTGAGTCAATTATGCAAGGCTCTGTATTGAGTTGGCGCTCTATCAATTTCTATGGTCAATATTCGTTCAAAAACATTGCAGCCAATGAGCCTCGATTTGATTTGGAGGGGATAAAAGCAATGAATATTGGGTAGTGTTCACTGGCATTAGCAAGTAGGATCGCGGTTTGGCAACCCCAAAAGAGCACGAGCATTCGTTATAATATCAGTGTGTTACAGCTACCTCTGGGGTTTCTATTCCTTTTATGTAGTTATACCCAACATTCTAACGGAGCAATTCTTGGTTCAATCTGCTCCGGTCTTTCATTAATCGCCGCAACGGGTTTATTGGACGGAAAAAGTGCCACCACTCACTGGAGCATGGTGGATATTTTCCGAAAGAGATTTCCGGCTATAGACATTAAGGCAGATCAGTTATTCATTGATGAAGGTGACATCATCACCAGTGGAGGGGGGTTCGCGGGAAACGATCTCGCTCTATATTTGGTACAAAAGTTTTGCGGAAAAGAACAGTCTAAACAATGTGCAAATGCTTTGCTACTTGACACTAACAGGGAATCTCAGAATCAATTTTCTGGCATATTGCATCATAGAATGCATCAAGACGAACGAGTTCAGGAAATACAATCCTGGCTGGACTTACACTATCAGGATGAAATCAGCTTAGATAGGTTGGCGGAAAAATACAGCATGAGTCCGCGAAATTTCAAGCGTCGCTTTAAACTCGCCAGCGAAGCAACACCACTTACGTACCTACAAAAATTGAGGATAGAGGTCGCAAAAAAATTACTGGAAAATAGCGACGTTCAAATTACCAACATTGCAGAGACTGTTGGATACCTAGATGACAATCATTTCCGAAAAATATTTAAGCGCTACACCGCATTGACACCCAGGGACTATCGTAATAAATATTCCTAATATGGAACTACATCATCTATTCGCTACAGGGTGGGTCGTAAACAATCACCAATCCGCTTGCTGCAAAGGGCTCACAATTAAAAGCACAAAATATCAAACATCTCTAATGACATACTCCTATATTAGTGACTTCAAAAAAACGAAAAGCAGGAGTACAACGATGAATGAACAAAAACACGGCTGTCAATTCCAAAACACCTGGGAAATATATACTTCTTCCTGGAAAGCTAATTCGGCCGAAGAGAAAAAGGCTATATTTAATAAATGCTTAGGTTTTGATTGTGAATATAATGATCCCTCGGTGAAGATACAGGGCTGGGATGCTCTAATTGCCACTATGCAAGCATTTCATCAGGTGGTCCCTGGTGGTCATTTTGAAACCACTTACTTTTTAGCCCATAGTGACAAGAGTATTGCTCGCTGGAATATGAAGAGCAGTGACGATCAAATAATAGGGGAAGGGATCAGTTACGGTGAGTACACTAACGGTGGAAAATTGATTTCAATAACTGGCTTTTTTGAGACTCCACAATAATTAGTAATTTAAAGTGATTTATTTGAAGCAAGTCCAAGCTGGCATCGATTTCATTGAAACCAATTTAGGTTGTGATATCTCGACATTGCAATACACGCTGGTTATGAATCTCAGGAGAGCTTTACCCGAGCCTCTAAAAAATCATTTGGATTGACCCCTAATGAATACCGAAAACGCGGGTCAAGTATTGTCCTAAATTATCCAAACTGCTGTCGTAGTTATATCACCAACCGTCATGCTGTAACCCCCTTTCTTTATACGAATAACAAACCAACATCATCAACGCTGGAGCGATCAACCCATCGATTCAGTGTACTATGATCAATTCCGAGGTCACGCTCTGCCATCATTTCTTCAATGTTACGCTAGCTTAGCGTGTAAGAACAATACCAGCGAACGCATTGAAGGATGATGGGTTTCGGTGTGTGACGGTCTTTGAAACTGATCATGTATTGCTCAGCTTGGTACGCTATGGAAAGATAATTCTACCATGCGGTGACCTGACTTCACGGAATGCGACAGAACCAGATTATCAAGTAAAGGCATCAAACCCTGCACAAGGGTGTATGGTCAATCCATTATTACGGGTAAATGTTCTGTTACTGGGAAAATT
>CAJXZM010000132.1 GCA_913063125.1 uncultured Gammaproteobacteria bacterium
TTTCGGGGTGATGAATCGACGTTTCTTCGACGTATTGTAGATCTTCAAGGTGGTGTATTAAATACTGACGTATTGATATGACGCCTTTGTCTTGTGATAATTCGGAATGGGGCTGAAGTGGGTTACTAGAAAGAGTAACAGTGTTGCTCATAGTGCGACCGGTCTGTGCCGGTTGTCAGGAAGTTTCAAGAGCAATGTAACGTCGAGCCTATCTTCTGTCAAATGATTTCTTAACAATGCTAGCCACCAAAATAAGTATACCCCACTAAAGCTCCGAGCATCCAGATCACGGCACCTATTATTATGACGTGATTTTCCTTTTTATTGCCACCGTTTTTCGGAGAATGGTTTTCTGGATACTTTCCAAATGTAACAGTTTTTAAAGTTAGGTAGCCAGTTGAATAAAAAATAATTTGGCCAAGAATATCAAAAAGGATATAGCCTGTTACTCGACCAATAAACGGTAATACTACTTCCGCAATAACTTCAAGTACCATCGATATCCCGTGTATTTTTAACACTTCTGTGCACGTTTACGCCGCATGCCCGCGACTGTTAAATGGAGTTACTACTTGATATATAATCAAATACCAACATCCCAATAGGCCATAGAGTAAGCAGGCTGTATGTAATTAAATTAGCATTGCGCACTTTTATTCTGATGTTTTCTGGAGAGCATTCAGGCAACAGGTGTTTAGTCACGAAGTACTCTGACCACCAAGATGCAAAAAAGAACGGTATTAGAAGCACTACGCCAGCTATAGGTATCATCCAGGCCAGCTCTTCCTCGTATGGAATTAACCATGGAGCCTGCCAAGTAACAGCCAATATTTTCCCAAGAGTGGTGTCTACTCCATAAGCTGAGCCGCCCCCCGTGACCATTTGTATTAAAACTAATAGAAACCAAGTAAGTGGAACACCCACAATAGTTGATGCAAAGTTGGATATGGTTACCGTTTTAGCGGAATGACCCATGCTAAGATTGAGCGTCTTAGACAGATATAATACTTCAACGATGATTATTGGTAGTAGTGCGATTGCGAAAGCTGGCATAGCTAAAAACAACATGGGGACACCAGCATTTGCATGGGCTGCACCCGGTAATAATAACGCCAGTGTCCCCAGCCCTATTTGATTGCTAGATAGGCTCTTCATTGGCTGTTTCTTCTTTTTTCACGATATTACGTATCGATACCAAGGCACCAATCACTGTCATATTCAACATGACAATTTGACCTGCCATGCCATTGTTTGGGATTTGGTTAATACACTCACTCAACGTTTGGTGCTCGCAGTATGCATCAATTTTTTTGACGCTCCTTATTCTAAGGTACCCTTTTTTACTATAGCTGGATACCTCTTCAACAGTTAATTTGGCCCTCAAAGAAGTAACAGCAAAGTGCCTTCTACATATTTAGACGATCTGTATTCTTTCTTGGATTCCGCCCCTTTATTAAAGGTGATCGTACCAGCAAGCCCTACTATCGAAAAAGTCATCAATAGTGTTACAGTGATAGGTCTTATTATACGCAATTATCATTTTAGTTATGCCATGATTTTTAGAGCACAATATGGCACTAGATTGAAAATAAATATGCCTAATTTGTAATTACCTAGGAAATTGAAATACATTTCATTAAGCTTTTCGGGGGAAATATGGGTCATCTTCGCGTGTAGTTTTTTTACAGGCGCATTTAATATAATTATCATTATAGAGCTGTATGTAAGTAGCCCTATATTAATTGTTGTACACCAACCAAAAAATGTTGTAATCGTAGATAAATTTTCCATATTCCTATTCCCTGGTAATTATCTGTACGCGCTTCATTCCACACAAATTTACTTCTTAAGTATTTGATTTGTCAGAGATGCGTTGTTTGTATAATTGACCTTGGCTGTCAGGGTATGCACAATGGCATCTCTAAAATATTAGGCGCAGGGCATCGTTTTTTTTGTAACTAATTGATATAATGGGTTGTTTACATTTGATTAATGAGCTTTGGGCTGCTAGTAATGTTACCTCAACGTATATCTTATCAATACACTGTGAGGCGAATCGATAAATCGTGAATATCAATAATACTGTAGACTATTTAAGATTTAATGATATCAATCCGAGTGAATTCCTACCTTTGCTAAATAGTCGAAAGATTAGAAAGCACTTGATAGAGCACGACTTGTTTACAGTTGAAACTTTAACTGCCTGGATGAATTCAAAAATTGAAGTAGATGCTACTTCTGGTTGTAAGGTCAGAGGGATTGTTTGTGAAAGTGAATTGATTGGTTGGTGCGGCATTCAATTTGAAGACGAGAAATATGAGATTGCAATTATCATTGATGATAAGTTTTGGGGCATAGGAAAGAAGGTGTTTCAGGATATGATGTGCTGGGCAAAAGGACTAAACCATGATGACGTGTATATAAATTTTCTACATACTCGTCCCGACTACAAATTCTTAAAGAAAATTGCAAAATCTGTATTTGAAACTGAATTATTTGGCTGTAAGTTTACAAGTTATCAACTAACAGTAAAGTAGGGCCTAAGATATTTGAAAACGACGCAAAATACGCGACCGGACTTTCAGCGGCTCATGCAAGCGTTAGGCCTAAAAGTTTTCGGGGGATTGTAATGTATAAGGGTTCTATTTAATGACTTCAACGAATGAAATTTATCAAAGTGAAGAATTTAAAAGCGAGCTTCGAAAGTGCCAGATATTTAGATTGAAATATCCAAGAGGTGGGCAATATAATGATGGGTATAAACTTTTAGGTAAGATAACCCTATCGGATGGCAAAGAGCTGTTAAAGGCATTAGATACGATTGGAGTTACATATTTTTTATATAGCCAAGAACCAGCTGAATGGTGTCCTCCAGCATTTATCGTAGATACTGAGAATTGTTGGATGAAGTATGAAAATCAGTCGAAATGTTTTGGGTTTAGAACATATATAACTATAGGCATTAGCGACTTTTCGATTGAATTTAATTTCAATTCAACCAGTTGGTATGATGTCACTCTAGATGATGTTAAGCAGGCAATTTGCTTTGAAAAGGCTCTAACATCTCATGACCTACTTGTGGTCGAAACCGAAATGAAAGTCTAATCAACGGCTGCACCGGAGCAATTTATAATGACCGTTTTTGCGGGGGCTACCTGTTTTCTTCTATACCCAATTTTGAGCTCTATGTGGAACAAGTAAAAATTACAGGTATATGAGGGTGACGCTGTAAGTCTCGCTCTAGATAAGCCAAAATGTGAGTCCCGAAATTTGCTTAGATTCCGCATTGGCAGGAGTAATGGTTTTAGAGCTTTTCTACAATATTTCGGGCGCATGGCTTATATCGATTGTATGTCGATAAGATAATCTCTACGATATAAGTAGCCATGTTTTAACGACATACCTTAGCTACTTAAAGTAAATAGAATTTCTACCTTCGAATAAATCTTTGCGTTGTTGTAGGCTGTCTGAAAAAAAGTCCCGACAGTGGCGTACTCTAGCGGTATGACGTAAATCGGCATGGCTTAATACCCAAACACCCCAGCTGGATACCGGTAACTCAATTGGTAGACGTTTCACTGTGTCGCCACTCAGGGGACTCGACAAGCTATCTGGCATATAACAGGGCATGCGGGCAATACCTATTCCTGCTTTTACCGCTGCGTACATACTGTATAAATCATCAACACGTAGAGCAACTTCTGAGGAAGGAAAGTGTTCCTCTACCCATAAAGGCTGAGCGTTGTCATTGGTCCATAGAATCAATGGTACTTGCATTTTTGTTTTGGTTAATGTCGCTTGAACCTGTTCATTGACATAAATTCCGTGTTGAAGGCTGGCCGCTTTTTTGCCAATTAAATATTCAGGAGGTGAAGCAGTTAATCTAATTGCGACATCGGCTTCTCGAGCTGCGAGATCTTTTAGCCCCTTGGCAACAAATAAGTTTAACTGAATCTCAGAGTGTTTTTTTCTAAATGCCGCTACGTCATCAATCAAACAGTACCCCAAAATATCATGGGGCATGGTGAGGTTTATTTCACCTTGTAGGCGACTGTCTTGGCCAAACAAGTGGCGTGATATGTGTTGGTGTTTAGTTTCAACTTCTAATGCGAGTTCATAGATGCCACTGGCAGCTGCAGTCATCTCGTATCCGCTCTGGATGCGCTCAAATAGTCTGACGCCGTGCTTTTCTTCTAGCGTCCTGATACGGCGTGAAACCGTTGAGTGGTTTACACCAAGAGCTTTTGCCGCTGCGGTGATATTACCGTTGCGTGCAATTGCTAAAAAATAACGAATATCATCCCAATCAGTCATTCGTGCATTTTTGCACGGAAAGCGTGCAAATGTCGATAATTTTCAATCGGAAGGTCTGCAGTTAAGATGTTTCTATAGATACCAATGCCGTTGGTACTAGCCCCTAATTAACTGAGATATACATTATGAGCACATTATTCACTCCAATAACGCTAGGCGACTATCAGTTGCCTAATCGGATTTTCATGGCGCCGTTGACACGAGCGCGGGCGGGAAGTAATGGAGTTCCCAATGCATTAATGGCAGAGTATTACGCACAAAGAGCCAGTGCAGGTCTGATTATTTCAGAAGCAACAGCCGTGTCTAAGCAGGGTTTAGGTTGGATGAATGCCCCCGGTAACTTTACGAATGAGCAGCAAGAGGGGTGGCGTATGATTGCAGATGCAGTACATGAAAAGGGTGGGCGTATATTCCAACAACTTTGGCATATGGGGAGCATCGTACATCCTGATTTCTTGGAAGGCGAGTTACCCGTGTCGTCATCTGCTGTGAAGCAACAGGGGGCCCTTACGACCCCCTTAGGGAGAGATCGAGAATTTGTTGTTCCCGTAGCATTAACTGAAGAAAAAATTGCATATATTGTTCAAGATTTTGTTGCTGCTTCTGTGCGGGCGATAGAGGCTGGACTTGATGGTGTTGAATTACACGCTGCTAATGGTTTTTTAATCGATCAATTTACACGAGATAGTATTAACCAGCGTGATGATAAATACGGAGGAGCTGTTGATAACCGTTTGCGATTTATGTTGGAAATAGTTGAGGCTGTTTGTAACGCGATTGGGTCGGGGAAGGTGGGCATACGCTTGTCTCCAACGAATGATGTATGGGGTATTAAAGATTCTGATCCTACCGCTACCTTTGTTAGAGCTGTAGAGCGTCTGAATACATTCAACCTTGCGTATGTGCATATTCTGGAAACCAAACCTGGTTTGGAATTACTGGAAGAGTCGGGTAATTATTTGACACCACTGTTAAGAGCGAAGTATCTGGGGAATTTGTTGATTAATGGTGGTTTTAGTCAAGCAGGGGGGGATGACGCGTTAAAAAATAACGAAGCAGATGCGATTGCATTTGGACGGCCCTTTATTTCTAACCCTGATTTGGTTGGGCGTTTCCAATATAAAAAGCCGTTAACGGAGCCTGATAGCGCAACGTTTTATACCCATGAGGAAAAAGGTTATACAGATTACCCTACGATGGATGTAGTTGGTTAGGCGATAAGGGAAGCCTGCTTGATTTTAGTATGTTTAGCAGGCAATATTGTGTTCATTTTTGCCACCTTTAGCGATACAGAAATAACACAGGGAGTACATCATGCAACGAATACCGTCCCGGTCGCATCCATTAGTGAAAACAACGCTCAATAAGCTACTTCCTTTGTTGTTAGACCTTGATCGTGTTAGCACCCCACGACAGCTATTGGAGGAAGGTGAAAAGCTGGATAAAATTGGCCGCATGACGCCTTTACCAAGGGGGGTGAAGAAAAAGGCTTTTATGGTAAACCACATTAAATGTGAATTGCTCACTCCCCGTAAACCAAAAGATGGGCTTTTATTTTATATTCATGGGGGAGGTTACTGCATAGGTTCAGTTGATAGCCATCGTCCATTGGTGGCATATTTGGCAAAACAACTAAATCGCCAAGCTATTGTGTTTAGTTACCGCAAGGCACCAGTACACCCTTTTCCTGCAGCAATAAACGATGCTCTGGAAGTATATCAATGGGTTCTGCAACAAGGTTACAACCCAAATGAAGTTGTTTTTGCGGGCGATTCTGCTGGTGGTGGAATGACGTTGTCCTTGCTTAAAAGGAACCGGGATTTGGGGCTACCCCAGCCAGCTGCTGCATGTTGTATCTCACCTTGGGTAGATAAAACGTTGAGCGGGAACTCTATGAAAACGAATAAAATGGAGGAATTGGTTCTCTCAGAAGGAAAGCTTAAACTTTTTGCCGACAATTATTGTGGTGACGTTGCCAGAGATAATTCTAAAGTATCTCCTTTATTTGGTGATTTTGGTGACTTGCCCCCGACGTTGTTTCAAGTAGGTGCTAGTGAAATATTATTGCAGGATTCTATTCGTGCAGCTGAAAAAATGAGAGCCAACGGAGGTGTCGCTGAATTAGAAATCTGGGATGATATGCAGCATGTTTGGCATTACATGTACCCTTTGTTGAAAGATGCTCGGTTAGCAATAACGCGAATGTGTGATTTTTTTGAAGCTCAGCTGGCTAGATAGAGGTGCGACTAGTTATAGCTGGATAACAAGTCGAGCAACATCTTCACCTTTTACCTCCGCAGGAGCTGCACAGCAGAGTAATATCTCATCATCATTCACAACAGAAGAGTGTTCCGACTGATAAGAAATCTTGCCAGAAATTAACGTTGTTTTACATGCGCCGCATTGCCCACTTCGGCATCCAAACTCGGGAGTGAAGCCGTGAGATTCTGCGAATTCAAGTAATGTCCCATCACCTTCTGACCAGGCTTGCTCAACGTTTGAATTTGCGAATTCAATAATAGCTTCTTTTGCAATAGGGCGGGGAGTAAACGTAACCGTCGCTTCATCGCAGTCCCGTGTTAACGATGCGGGGCCAAATTCTTCTGCGGCTATTCTTGCATCACTCACTCCCAAATTTCGTAACATGCCATACATTGATTGCATGAATCCGCTTGGTCCACATAAGTAAAAATCGTAATCATCTAGTGGTAAGACGGCCTGTAGTAATTCAGCAGAAATCCTCCCTTGTTGATGAAAATCTTTGCCTGCGATGTCTGTTTTGTTTGTTTGACTTAATGCCCAGAAGTTTCGAATTTGTCCGCCAGATTTGTCAACGATCTCATTTAACTCATCAAAAAATGCACGCTGGAGTGTGTCGCGAGCGGAAGTGATGACGGTGAGAGGGCGAATGTAACGGGTACGAAGGGCTTCGACTAGTGTGTGGCGAGCCATTGATATCATCGGGGTAATACCTATGCCGGCAGCCAACAATACTGCTGGGCGCTGGATGGATGCGTCAAAAGTAAAAGCTCCGCTTGGGGATTTTGCCAAAATAGTGTCCCCTGGCATTATGTTATCGTGGGCGTAGTTAGAAAAAACGCCATCAGGAAGGACTTCGGGTGATGTGCTTTGGCCGGGGCTTGTTTCGCGTTTAATACTAATTCGCAACATGTTATCGGCAGGCGCACTGGAGATAGTGTAGGTGCGAATCTGGTCGTGGCCATTAATATTAGACTTGATCGTTAGAAATTGACCGGGTATAAAGGCAGGTTTCAGGTGTCCTTGAGGGAGTAAATGAAAGGATTTTATTACACTACTTTCATTGATGACATCTGATACGGTATAAGGCAGCCACTGATTCTTTTGAGTCTCAGCTTGCCGTAATTTTCCAGCCTCATCCCATGTTCCTGTTAATAAACTGTTGGGGGAGAACTCATTGAGTTTCCAGCGCAGAGGTAATCCGTCTTTTATCCAATACCCATGGTCAATATGAAACTTCCATAATCTTTCCGCGCCTTCAAAAAACTCGGCATCAGGGCTGTCTGATTTAATATCGTCCCATATGATTTCAACGGTTCCGGTGACAGTGAATACGCTGCCTGTTTCAAAATCAAGGAATAGTAGTCCAGCCTTGGGATTTTCGACAAAGTTTCCTAAGGTGTTGAAATGGAAGTTTCCCAAATAATCAGGAACAGTTAGGGTATTATCATTATCAACTCGAACAAATCCAGGTCTACCTCCTCTATGAGACACGTCGGCTCCATCACTAACCGAGTTTTTTCCACTGTTGGCATAGCTGGCAACAAAAAAAGTGTCACTTTTTTTAATGAGGTCTTGGGCGCGTTGATCAAAATGCGTGAGTTTTTTGACTTCTGGTGTTGTGGCAGTGGAGCATTTTACGAGTTCACGATCTTGAATGTACTGGGGGCAGTTACCAAATGCTTGATCAACTCTCAGAGTGAATGTGTCGTTTGATACTTCTGTAATATGAGCGGCCATTCTATTGCGACGGCGGCTGGTTAATTCGATACCTAATAACCCTAATCGTGTTTTTTCTTCTAGCGCATCTATTAGAGGGTCTCCTAGAATAGGAGAGGCGTTTATATGTAATGCTTTGTTGTTGCTTGAGGTTATAAACCCTGGATCATTAAATAGGATGGACGCCCACGGCCACCCAGTCTTGTCCCCGTGACCAACAAATATAAATGGAAGTTTTTGATAGAAGTCTCGGTGTTGTTCCGGCATATGGTCGCGAATAACACGGCTGCCGAACCGCTCCATTTTATCTCTGACTCCTAAGCGGGTTTGTACCGCTTGCTCGCCCCGGTGAAAGGGAGAGGTGGGGGATATACTGTCAAAGGTAGGTTTTATAGGCGTAGACATGGTAAGCACCTGTTGCAGTTGGTCAGGGATAGTCGCATTTAACTCAGTATAGATAATGCCATATAAAATGCCGGAGGTAGCACTACCTATACAGGGTTAAATGAAGAGATGTACCGTAGTTAAAATGTTAAGGGTGGTTTTTTTTCATAAACGTCTCAATCTGAGTTGCAATCACGTCACCGTCTTCTTCTAGCGCAAAATGCCCTGTGTCGAGAATATGGAAGTCAATATTTTTCAAGTCTCGCTTATAAGGATGAGCGCCTTCTTCAGGGAATATGTAGTCGCCTTTTCCCCACATCAACAGCGTAGGTGGCTGATGTGTTCTGAAGTATTTTTGCCATTCAGGATAAAGCGCAGGATTAGTTCCGTAGGAATAAAAGAGTTCTAGTTGAATGGCTTTGTTTCCTGGGCGGTCGAGTTTCGCTTGATCAACAATCCAGTTGTCAGGGCTAATTACTTCAGCATTACGTGTACCGTTGGTGTATTGCCACTTTGTCGCTCCAATAGTAAGCAATGAATCACTAAGTACCTTTGCGTTCGCTGCGCTTTTTTCGTTCCAGTAGGCTTTGATTGGCTTCCAAAAATCACGTAAACCTTCGTCGTAGGCGTTACCGTTTTGAATAATTAAACCTTCAACCCGCTCAGGGTGTTTTGTCGCAATACGAAATCCGACAGGTGCGCCATAATCCATCAAATATAGACTGTATTTTTCAGCACCAACGGTTTCTAGAAATTTGTCTGTCACCTTTGCGAGTGTGTCAAAACTATAATCAAAACTATCAACGCTTGGCATTGAGCTGTTACCGAAGCCAGGGTAATCCGGAGCAATAACGTGATAGTCCTCTGCTAGTTTTGGAATTAGGTCTCGATACATATGGGATGATGTAGGGAAGCCGTGCAGAAGCACAATCGTGGGGGCGTCTTTGGGTCCTGCTTCACGATAAAAAATGTCGAGGTTATCGATTTCGATGGTTTTATGTAAAGTTTGGGGGGCTGCAATTGTTGGTGTTGCTACCGTAAATGATATCGCAGCAGCACTGATGAGTGTTTTAAATGATGTTGTGAAACTGAATGTTGATGAGGTATTTGTCATGATGTATGTCCTGGCTATTCTGATGAGTAGCAAAAGGTTGTTTGAAAAATTAGAGAAAACTTCGATCGGCGCTATCTATCGCTAATTCATTAATGCTTGCATCTCTTGTATGCATGAGACCGTTTTCATCGAAATCCCAGTGTTCGTTACCGTAAGCGCGGAACCATTGGCCGTTATCATCGTGATATTCATATTGAAAATGCACGGCAATTCGATTACCAGAAAAACTGAATAGCTCCTTCTTGAGTTTGTAATCCAGCTCACGATCCCATTTTCGCTGTAGCAGCTCAGTGATAGCGTCTCGTCCCTGAACAAACTCATTCCGGTTGCGCCACTGAGATTGCGCTGTATAAGCGAGCGCAATCTGTGCTGGATCTTTGCCATTCCAGAGGTCTTCAGCCCTTTGCACTTTTTCTTTAGCTGATTCGAATGTGAAAGGAGGGGTAATAGGTGCATTCATATCAATATTCCTAAATTGCTGGCTGGTAAATTTGGGCTAAGGGAAACCGTTCTGTCTACCTTGAGTTAAAGGTATACCGATCTGTTTCCTTTGTCAATGTGTTTTCTTGTAATGGATTTGTTATATCTAGCGTCGGGAAAACATAGTGAGTTAGCTAATAGGACGTAAGGCAGTACTATAAGGGTATGTGGTAAATTTAAGAGAGATGTGTTAAAACGTAGCTTATTGTAAACATATCGGTTTACTTATTTTAGGATCAGGAGGCGTTGTGCCTGCAATATCAAAGAGAGAGCAAATTATCAGTGAGGCGTTGCGTCTCTTCTATCAACATGGTTTTAATGCAACCGGTGTTGATAAGATTATTACTGAGGCGGGCGTATCTAAAAAAACCTTATACAACCATTTTCGATCCAAAGATGAGTTGGTATTAGCTACCTTGCGAAAGCGGGACGAGCTTTTTAGAAACAATTTAATGCGAGAAACGGAGCGTTTAGCGTCAACACCAAGAGAACGATTGCTGGCGGTATTTGATGTGGTGAGTGCATGGTTTCAGGAGAAAGGTTTCTCTGGCTGTATGTTTATCAACGCGGCCGCTGAATTTCCTGATACCGCAGATCCCTGTCGTATTTTAAGTGCAGAGCATAAACGTTTAGTGTGTGATTATATAAGAGATCTTGCCGAGCAAGCGGGGGCGAACAATCCAAATGAGTTAGCAAAGCAACTGAATTTGTTAATTGAAGGGGCGATTGTTTGTACTTATGTTGGCGCAGATGATAGCTCTGCGGATCGAGCAAAAGAAATGGCTAAGATTTTTTTACATAATGCGTTGGGCTAGTCCATTCACTGCTTTTGGATTTGCAGGGAGTTATTTTTACGCTCTATTTATGAATAATGTATAAAAAACATACGTTGGTGATACTTTTTATATCTAAATCCTATCTTTAATAAACAACATCCACATATGTTGTGACTTTTTGGTCATTTTTTTACTAAACTTACTTTTTATTTTTGTGGTGTGTTGTTTCAATCTCGCACCACTGCCATCAGAGCAAGGAGTATAGGATGAAAGCCAATACAATTGATGAAGCTATTTCGTACATGGATGATATTGTAGCGTGGTCAAAATCACACAATAGTCGAGCAGGGTATTTCGCAGCGTTGTATCGTAAAGTTACCATTAAAATAAAGCAGGAAGTTGAGGCTGGAGTATTTGATGATAATGCTCGAATGGAAAGGTTTGATGTGATTTTTGCGAACCGCTATTTAAAAGCATTTAGTCAGTGGCGAGATGGAAAAAATCCGTCGATGGTTTGGCAAACGACTTTTCATGCGCTGGATGAATGGCGACCGCTTGTTGTACAACAATTGTTTCTGGGTATGAATGCACATATCAATTTGGATTTGGGTATCGCTGCAGCAAGAACGGCTCCAGGAAACGCACTACCAACACTCAAAAATGATTTTAACAAAATCAATGATGTTTTAGCGTCACTGGTAGACTCTATAATTGAAGAGTTGTCTGAAATTTGGCCGCCACTAAAACTGTTGACACTGAGTAAGGTGGATGATGTTTTGGTGAATTTCAGCATGAGTAAGGCGCGGGATCAAGCTTGGTCGTTAGCACAGGTATTGGCACCGCTGGATATAGCTGATCAAGAGTATGAAATTAGAGACAAGGATTACGAAATGGCAAAGTTAGGGATGGTGATTGCGAACCCAGGGTTTATTGTGAATGCTGCGATGTTGCCTATCCGTATTGGGGAGAGAGGAGCTATTAAGCAAAAGATAGATGTTCTATCGCAGCCAGCGGAAAAGATGAAATCAGCTGAACTTAATCTATTGTTTGATTTTTAGATCTGTTATTTTTTAGTTGAAAGTGAGGGGTGTTGTGCTGAGATTGATACTGAGTGACATAATGCAAATCTGTTTTTAAGGGAATTAATATGAGACTTGGCATCGATCTTGGCGGTACTAAAATTGAGGCGGTGATTTTGGACAATAGCGGTGATGTGTCTTGGCGTCAGCGTGTACGTACCCCTCAGGGAGATTACGATGCTACTTTGAGCGCAATTGCTCAGTTGGTAAAGGAGGGTAAATGTTTTGCTGGCATTAGCCCCTCTGCTGCGATTGGAATAGGAACCCCTGGAGCAGAAAACAAACAAGGAAGAATGAAAAATTGTAATTCAACCGCGCTAAATGGACAGTATCTACGAGAAGACCTTTCGTCACTATTGAAGTGTACCGTGAGCATTGCAAATGATGCGAACTGTTTTGCTTTAGCAGAAACGCTGAGTGGCCAGGGCGCGAAGATGTTTTCTTGTAATACCAATAAGAATTCCGTTGGCCAGGTGCCTGATGTTGTATTTGGTGTCATTATTGGTACGGGTGTTGGCGGGGGGATAGTCGTTAACGGTACACTTTTACATGGCCCTAATGCGATTGCAGGCGAGTGGGGGCATAACAGGATGCCATTTCAAGGTCGGGCGTTGGAGGGGGGGGAAGAAGAGTTTCGCCAGTGTTATTGTGGCCGCGTTAACTGCGTTGAAACCTATTTGTCCGGGCCGGGTTTGGCGTTGAGCTATCAGCAACGTTTTGGTGAAATGCTTACGCCTGAAAAAATCATTGAACATATGCGTGAAGGCTGTGTTGAAAGTCGAAGCAAAGCGACTGTTATCTGGGAGCGGTACATGGGGCAGTTGGCGCTAGCGCTGGCGCCAGTTGTAAATATACTTGACCCATCGCTCATTGTTCTGGGAGGAGGTTTGTCGATGGTCTCTGAAATATACAAGGATATTGTTCCTTTGATGAGGCCGCACATTTTTACGGATGAATTTAATACGCCTGTATTGCCTGCGTTATTGGGTGATTCAGCTGGGGTATATGGAGCAGCCTGGTTGGTTGACGGGGTTGCTTAAGTTATAAAACGTTATAACGCCGTTATTAAAGGTGTTCTGATTTGATATTAGAGAACACCTTGGTATCGGTCTGGGCTGTAATCGCCCCGGTTTCCTGCTATTCTGTGCGTTTGAAATTGATATCTAACTATCTTACTGACTCGTTTGTCATTTATTTATTGCAACAGTGTAATCAAGGGGAAATCCATGCCTGTTTATCGTTCTAAAACTTCCACCCATGGCCGTAATATGGCTGGGGCTCGCGCCTTGTGGCGTGCAACAGGCATGAAAGATGGTGACTTTAAAAAACCTATTATTGCTGTGGTTAACTCATTCACTCAATTTGTACCTGGCCATGTACATTTAAAAGACATGGGGCAGCTGGTTGCTCGTGAGATTGAAAAGGCCGGTGGTGTGGCGAAGGAATTTAATACCATTGCAATTGATGACGGTATTGCCATGGGCCATGACGGTATGCTGTACAGCCTGCCATCTCGTGACCTTATTGCAGATTCCGTAGAATATATGGCAAATGCCCATTGTGCTGATGCGTTAGTGTGTATTTCTAACTGCGACAAAATCACTCCAGGAATGTTGATGGCGGCCCTGCGTCTTAATATTCCTGCGATCTTTGTATCGGGTGGCCCAATGGAGGCGGGTAAAACAAAGCTTTCAGACAAAATTATTAAGTTGGATTTGGTTGATGCAATGGTTGCTGCGGTTGACCCTAATGTATCGGATGAAGATGCTGAAACCTACGAGCGTAGTGCATGCCCTACCTGCGGTTCTTGTTCTGGAATGTTTACAGCGAACTCAATGAATTGCTTAACCGAAGCGCTAGGATTGTCGTTGCCAGGAAATGGTACAACCTTGGCGACCCATGCTGATCGCCGTCGGTTGTTTGAAGAGGCGGGCAGAATTATTGTTGATATCACTAAGCAGTATTATGAGCAAGACGATGAGTCTGTACTTCCAAGAAGTGTTGCTAATTTTGCTGCATTTGAAAATGCCATTACGTTAGATATAGCGATGGGTGGTTCAACAAACACCATTCTTCACTTGATGGCTGCAGCCGAAGAAGCTGAAGTTGATTTTACGATGGATGATATCGATCGTATGTCTCGTAAAGTGCCTCAGTTATGTAAAGTTGCACCAAATACGCCAGATTACCACGTTGAAGATGTACATCGTGCCGGTGGTATTATGGCGATATTGGGGGAGCTTGATCGGGCAGGACTGCTTAATAGCGACACGCCAACGATTCACAGCGCCACGCTGAAAGAAGCTATAGAGCGATGGGACGTTAAACTTAATGATGATCCTGAGTTACATAAATTTTTCCGAGCAGGCCCTGCTGGTATTCCTACGCAAGTAGCCTTTAGTCAGGATTGTCGTTGGGATAGCATCGATGGCGATAGAGAAAACGGTTGCATTCGTTCTATCGAACATGCCTATTCTTTAGAAGGTGGTCTTGGCGTCTTAAAAGGTAATATTGCGGAAGACGGTTGTGTTATTAAAACAGCCGGCGTTGATGAAAGCATTCTTGTTTTTAAAGGTAAGGCGCGTATCTATGAAAGTCAGGATAGCGCAGTAAAAGGGATTTTATCTGATGAAGTGGTTCCCGGTGACGTACTTGTTATTCGTTACGAAGGACCAAAGGGCGGCCCGGGTATGCAGGAAATGCTGTATCCAACAAGTTATTTGAAATCGAAAGGTCTTGGAAAAGAATGTGCTTTACTAACGGACGGGCGTTTTTCTGGCGGAACCTCTGGACTGTCAATTGGGCATGTGTCACCTGAAGCTGCATCTGGCGGAGCGATTGCATTGATAGAAGAAGGGGATATTATCAATATTGATATTCCAAATCGTACGCTTAATCTAGATATCTCTGATGACGAGTTAGCTAAGCGAAGAGCAGCGATGGATGCAAAAGGATCTGATGGATGGAAGCCTGTTGAAGATCGCCCGCGCAAGGTAAGTGCTGCGTTGAAAGCCTATGCGGCCATGGTAACCAGTGCAGATCGTGGTGCCGTTAGGGATATTTCATTGTTAGATAAGTAAGTAGTATTGGTGTTGTAAAAATGGCCTCCTAGTGAGGCCGTTTTTGTATCTGCTATTTAGCTTCTGTTATAAAGATAACCGTAAGTGACTCTAGTCACTTACGGCAGGTTGGCTGAGTTCTATAGTGCTGTCTTACCCACCGATAAACATCTATCTTTAAGGACAGCTTTCCTATGAATACAACAATATCAGCATTAATACTTGTCGACTGCCAAAATGACTTTTTAGCAGAGAAAGGGGTGTTGTACCCTGCAGTCGTTGATAGTCTAAATGCTAACGACGTCGTTCGAAATATCAACCGTAGTATCGCAAGTGCTCGCAAGCAGGGGATACCCATTATTTTTACGTCGATGTGCTTTAGTGAAGATTATTCTGAAATGGGTGAAAGCCCTTACGGCATTCTTGCAACCGTTAAGCAGTCTGGTGCATTTGTCCGTGATACCTGGGGTTCAGCGATCGCCGATGGAATCAATAGTAACGAAGATGACATGGTTATTCAAAAGAATACGATGTGTGCATTTAAACAAACCAAGCTTAAAAAAATCCTAGATGAGCAGGGTATTAATCGACTTATCTTTGGTGGATTGGTAACGGACCTCTGCCTTGAAACATCTGTTCGATCTGCCTATGACATGGGTTACGAGGCCATATCATTGATTGACTGTATGGCTTCTATCAGTCAGGCCGCTCACATTAGTAGTGTTGAAGATAACTTTCCGTTGTTTTCTAAGCCTATGACTCACGAATCGTTCATAAAAGAGTTAGCAGCGTAGGGAGCTATTGCTTGCAAAGAAGCCCATGGCCCATTCTTTTCGTGATGGTTAGGGATGGGGCATGCTTTTGAGTCATCAGTTGACGATGAAGGTCGAATGAAAGAAGATAAATGGCTAAATTGGTGTCAGTACGAGATATTAGGTGTCTGATATAAAGTGCAATCTGGTGAATCAAAAATCATGGTCAAACCCGAAAAAAATAAATCATCCACATTTTTGGATGGCTTATCAGACGTTGCAGTGAGCAAGCTGGAGCAAAGTGCCACCTCTTTGCATCCCGACCAAGACGCGACCATTATCCATAAAGGTGACAAGATTGGTGGTGCATATCTTATTAAATCTGGCACTTTACGAGTCTATACGCTGGATTTGAATGGCAACGAAAAACCGATTTATAGAGTGTCCTCTGGAGAACTTTGCATTTTTTCCGTCAATTGTATTTTTAACAAAATGCTCTATCCGGCATGGGTAAGAAATGAAACAGAGAATACCCACATCATTTCCATCCCGACACAGTCTTTTCAGGAACTGTATGAAAAAGAATTATGGGTACGAGATTATTTGGTCAACTCCCTGTCTCATCGTATCTTTGAGTTGATGTCGTCGATTGAGGAGGTCACAACCCAGGATGTTGGTCAACGTATCAACAGCTACTTAGTCAGGGCCTGTCCGGAAGATGGTATTTTGAGGATTGGTCATCAAGATATCGCTAGGCAACTTGGGACGGCTCGTGAAGTTGTTTCTAGGCATCTTAAATCGCTAGAAAAACAGGGGCTTATTGAATTGTCGAGAATGAAGATTAAAATACTTTTGCCAAAAATGTTGGCTGACACGTCAGCATTAAGTCCACTATAGCTGTATGTACCCATTTTCTAGATACAAGTATAAGCGAGCGCATTCCAGGATAACAGGATGCTCAATTTGATAGAGTTATGAAATATTATTCTAACATGCGATGAGATGGCTTTGTCGGATGCGGCATATATGAATCATCAGAATCTAGTTTCTCCAATATAGATTTATTCTTAGTCTCATCAATCGGGGGCATTTTTGCATTTAGCTCCATAACTAAGGCTTGATAATCTATATTGTTTCTTAATAAAAGGCCGCCTGCAGACACTAAGGCATTAACCTCATCTTTGCCAAGCTCTAGGCTGGTGGGCAAGCTATTGAAGAAGCGCTTTATCGATTTTTTGTGGATGGATGCAAAGCTAACTTCAATAAGCCTTACCTTTGCATCACCTCCGGCTTGCTTAATCGCCTGTTCTATTACATTGCCCTTACTAAATATGGTAGCTCGAGTTTCTATATTGAGTCTTGCCATCATCGTGTCTGTTACTGCCCCTATTGTTTCTGTTATTGAAGGGCTTCT
>CAJXZM010000133.1 GCA_913063125.1 uncultured Gammaproteobacteria bacterium
AGAAGACTCGTGATGCTTAGGAAGAATAAGTGATCACTTTCAATCGCAGAGAGCGATCATTTTTAGCGGAATACGCAGCTAGGGTAATTGAGGGTGAGAAAATTCTAATACACGGCGCCGCTGGTGGTGTAGGCACCGCGTTGTTACAGTTAGGAAAATTACACAACCTTGAAATGTGGGGCACCGCATCAAAGGGGAAGCATGATTTGGTTCGGTCTCTAGGAGGTGAGCCTATAGATTACAATACTGAGGACTTTGTTAAAGTAGTCACCGCCAATGAAGGGGGAGGTGTAGATACCATTTTTGATCCTATTGGAGGTAGCAATTGGCGACGATCCTACAAAGCTCTTCGACTTGGTGGCAAAGTGGTTGGGTATGGCTTTTCCGAGGCAACAACATCAGGGCGTTTAGCATTGTTGAAGGTAGTACCTGCATTGTTAGCGACTCCTCGATTTAGTTTTTATAATATGTATCAAGAAAATAAAGGCATGTTAGGTTACTTTATTTGGAATCTTAATAATGAACGGCCAAGTATTTATCAGGAGGACATGAGCAAGTTGCTCTCGTTGTTAGAAGCAGGGGAAATCGCGCCGATTGTGAGTGAACGGATTCCGTTGGTAGATGCGAATCGGGCGCACCAGATTTTGAATGAATCGAGAGTAGTAGGGAAGATCGTATTGGAGTGCTAGCGTTATTAAAAGTTCCTGAGTTAATATCTATTCGCGTAGCTGAGGGTTCTACACTCGTATATCAATCTGGTCTTTTCAGTTCTGGCGGGGCAGCGTTGGTGCTTGGTTAGCACATTGGGGGGCTATTCATTAAGTCAATCAAGCCTTCAGCCAATGAACGGGGGTCAAGTATTGTCGGCTATTACTAAGGTTTAAAGCTTCTCGATGAACTATATTAGGTTCCATACTCACGCCAAATAGGCAACGACCTTTATGTAAGCTACTGTTAGGAGTGAATGCCAATCAATAGTCAGGTGGCCCAATGAAGACTTTCCAGAAAATCATTATTCTTACCATTGTTGTTCTTGTTACAGCAAGTTGCTCCAGAGTATTGTGGATTCCACTGTCTCAAACATCCAACCAAAGAGCTAGCGCCATTAAGCATCTAGATGCGCTTGAGAATGAAGCGGAAAGATCATCAAAGAGAAAAATAGTCACTGCTGATGGAAATGATTTTAATACCAAAGCTATTTCTTTTGCAATGCTATTTGAAAGTTCTGATGGGTTTAATGGGGGCGTTAGGAGCTGGGGAGGTGCTCAAGCGTTTGATCAAGAAGTTAGAGAACGTTACAAAATTCATGATAAGTTAGAATGGAGTGGTTATATTTTCGAGAATAAATTTGTTCATCATATGTACTATTTGGTTGGTGATGGAAATCACATGATTTCGTATTACTCAAGCCGAAAGTATGATAGTGACTTTTTGTTTTTTATTGCTAAAGAAACTTGGGATACATATGGGCATATATCAATAGAGAACTTATCAAGGTCTCCTGTTAATATTTCTCGTGCTAAGGCTAACAATATCGAAAGATCTATTGTTGAGAATAGCTTTAACTTATTTAATAGCCGATTTAATCGCGCGATTTCTAAGCATAAACAATACGCTAGTCGTTACGAGGATAGGAGTGACGAAAGGCGTAGGGAACGCAGACAACAACAAAAAGCATCTTCCGCAGCAATGCATAAAGCTATAATGGGCTCACTTAATGCTGTTAACAATCCGCCTTATTCAACATCATCCACACCAAAACCGAACAATTACAGCTCCTCAGAACGCACTATCAAACAAGCGGGCAGGGTAACGCCTAGTTCAACTAATTCAACCTCCGCTCCTACGCATTATGCTTATGTTAAAGCTTATAAGCGTTCAAGTGATGGGCCTCAATCAATGTATGTTAGCAGTGTTTTTGAAACCACTATGGATGACGTTAGAGAAAACCAAAATAAATGGAAGAAATCATTCATAAGGCATGTAGCAGCTGATTCAGCAGCAGTACACAGTTTCGATAAACGTGCCAGGCTAATAAGCGATATAAATCGTGCTCAAACTGCTTTTGATTCCCATTTGCGCAACCTTCAGCGCGAGCTCGATGTTTCTGCTAAATTTGTCAGGGTTAATTGGCGCCCGTGAATAATCACAGCCTCAATTTTATGTATAAAATCCAAGGCAAAAAACGTTGTGTACCCATAGGCCGGAGACTGAAAACGAACCTGCAGGTTGAATGAGTCGATATCTCTAATAAACATATTTTTGTCTGTAATTTCATGTCTGAACGTGACGCTGTATTTATTTATCTTAGGCGTGAGAAAAAGGCCTTCAATATTCCGATAAATGTGATTATCGGAATATTGCTAAGCGTCTGTTTTTACGGTATTATTCGTTAATACTCATATCAATGACGTTAAGGCGTAATTCATTGAATACTTCTGCGATAAACCCTGAATCATTTCCTCCTAGGCCTATCTTCGACAATCTCGACCACCTAAAAAATCCGTTTAACCTAAAAGCATTTACGATCCCCAATCAAGATCTCGATGTTGGCTACGAGATCGATTTCGAATACAGCTGGAAGTTTATCTACAGCTATAATGGAAGTTCTTCAACGTTTAACGCATACCGCCGAGAACTTGAAAGGCTGCTTCAATGGTCATGGGTAATCAGAAGAAAATCTATTCTTAACCTAAAGCGAAATGATATTGAGGAATTCATTCGGTTTTGCCAAAAGCCACCATTGGCGTGGATAGGAACCAAAAACGTTTCCCGATTTGTTAGTCGAAATGGCCAGCGACAAGTAAATCCGCATTGGCGACCGTTTGTTGTTACTGCCTCTAAAGTCGATCACAAGCACGGCATCGATCCAAACCCCAAAAAATACGTATTATCCCAGCCTGGTATCCGGGCAATGTTCTCGGTGTTATCTTCATATTTTAACTTTCTTATCCAAGAAGAAGTTACTGAATCCAACCCTGTAATGCTTATCCGACAAAAAAGTAAATTCATTCAGAAAAGAACAACAAAAACACCTGTACGTCGCATTAGCAACCTGCAGTGGGAGTTTGTTTTAGAAACAACAGAGAAATTGGCTAACGAAAATGGTCGTCACGAACGTACGTTATTCATAATGAATTGTTTGTACGGCATGTACCTTCGGATATCCGAGCTTGTTACAGATGAGAGATCTACACCCGTTATGGGTGACTTTAGAAAAGATATGGATGGTAACTGGTGGCTACATGTTGTCGGTAAAGGAAATAAAAGTAGAATCGTTACTGTGTCTGATGACATGTTGAGCGCGTTAAAACGTTTTCGTCGATCATTAGGTTTAACGGCATTACCAACATCAGATGATTCAGCACCATTGATCCCGAAGAATCTTGGCAACGGCCCAGTGACAAGCACACGCCAAATACGAACCATTGTTCAAAACTGTTTTGATCTTTCGTTTCAACGCATGCGCGATGAAGGGTTTGATAATGATGCTACAGAACTGGAAGCTGCAACGGTGCATTGGCTTAGGCATACTGGTATATCAGAAGACGTTAAAGTTCGCCCAAGGGAGCATGTTCGAGATGATGCTGGCCATGCATCCATGCATACAACAGATAGATACATTGATAGCGACTTGCGAGAACGCCATTCATCAGGAAAAAACAAGAAAATCGGATGACTCCTATCGATATAAACATCTGATACCTGTAGAACGAACTAATAGTGTTTCCTTTTTAAGCGCCTAAGCTTTTGATTTATAGTTGCTAGATACATTAGGGAAACGGTATTACTTCGAGGTAGCTCGAACTAATACTGTTTCCTCGTCAGAGAAAACAACCAAATCAGTTTACCTGTTAGCGAGGTACGTAGACAATACGTTGTCACGTTCCCGCTCAACAACTTAACTCCAAAAAACTGTCATTTCGATTCAGTCTAAAGAAAATATCGAAGCTCCGGTGCTGAATTGGAATATGCTTGTTCTGAGTGCCCTCCAAAAAAAGCCTTACTATAGAAAATCAGATGTGTACGTTAAACCATAATATAATAAATATTGGCAAGTATCTGTTTCGAAAGCTATCGTACAACATGTATGCAATGATCGAGTAATGTGTTCGGCACTATCAATTTCAACTCGGAGTATCAGATTGAATTACCGAGGAGGCGTTATTTGGAACCATCAGTGGATCAGACCATTTGAATCTTTTTGGTCCGTCATGCAACGCTTTTCTGTAAAAAACTTCCCAGATCTACCGACACTCCTCGACTTAATCGTTGTCGATAAAAACAATTGCCCCAAGGCTTTACTGGTGAAACAACTGACGCAGGGGGATAGACTAAGTTATCGGAAGCTTGCTAATTTACTACTAACCGCCGAATCTGTCATAGAATCGATGTTTCCACAAAATATTATTCCTAATTTACATTGTGGAAAGCTATCCTATCAATTTTGTTCATCACACCTTCGTTACTGCCAAAGCTGCTTGTTAGCTGGTTATCATAGTACCTACTTCCAACTTAATTCACTAAACGAATGTCCGATACACAATCGAGCACTATATAATGCCTGTCATCACTGCGGAGCAGGGATACCATATCAAATTACGGCGACCAATTTAAGCGCCCCGTATTCCTGCCCTCACTGCGGTGAATGGCTGAGTGCTACGGTGGATCGCAAACTTGAAAGTACCGCTATTATTAATCTTGATGCTCATTATCAGTCCTCTCATTTATGTAATTACATCAGCCTTGGATTATTGCCGCCTGAAATCTGTGATGAAAAGTTTTATCTTTCCTGCATCGACTGGTACTTACAACATCGAGATTATGATAACGCAGACCTCTCTTCAAACTCGTTTGTTATATCTGTTGTACGAGATGTTTCTGAATCGTTATATTCAGAGAAAATTTATTACATCACCAAGGAGTCCTACCAACCTTGCTTTAGCCGAAGTCAGAAGCACCTGATCAATAAAGCATTGATTGCCCCGGTTAATCAATGCTTTAAGGCTTTCGTCAAAAAACAGGGCTTAGATAGCGAAGATTCTGATTGGACACATTTCTGGCTACCGTCCGAGCTTGCAAGTCAGGGAAACAGCCCCATCTTTAATGATGGCTTTAAACACACGTTTCAATTGTACTCAGGCACTTTCTATCGACTTTTCGAAGCGCTGGTTCCAGCAGGATCTGCGAATGATACAACTGAAAATATTTTGGCTAAAACAACTATCCTTGTGACCCAGTTAATTGAGAGCTACCTCGCTAACACCTACCAACAATTGGTGAACGGGCAAAAAAATACGACCGTCGGTGCGTTTGAAAGGGGCGTCCAGGCAATTCCCTTTTTTGTTTTAAAACCCACGTCCAGTGGATCATTGGACTGCCTCATAATGAGTAAGAAACGACACTAACAACCGTACAGTACAGTGTACTGTACGGTTGTTAGTGCCTCTCATTTATCGAGCCCGAAATTTTATTGTTTTTTGATTTTCTCAAACTTTGCGTTCATAAAACACTGTTTATATTAGGTTATATACTTAATAATTATTCGTCTAAGGATCGATGGCACCTCCAATTGCGGGAGACTATAGTGTACAGATAACTGTAAACGTACGGTTGATACCATGGCTAAACGACACTTTACTGACCAAGAGTTCCATTTGGCGGTCTTAGACCTTGAAGTGGAGGGCAAGAACCTGACAGCACGAGCATTACGCAAGAAAATGGGGGATAAAGGGAGTTTTACGTCGATCTTGCACGCGCTAAGACAGCATAAATCGTCGGAAATTCTCACTGCCATTTCTGGAGACGAGTATGGTGAGCATAAGTGTGTATTTTCAAGTTTTATTAAAACAAGTATCAGAGAATTCAATCGAAATGACGCCAAAATAATATTGGATGTCTATATGGATACCTTTGATACTTTAGTAAAAGATAATGTGCGACTAAAAAAAGAAAACTTTCGGGTTAATGCCGATAATGAGCGATTGTCCTCTGAGCGCGATAATAGCGAACGACCTATTCGATCCGAAATCCGTTCTTATTTAATGGGCCAACGTGATGAAACCCTTGAAGCCCGCCTTCAAGAACTTCAGGAAGAACTTGCTCACTCGCATTCATATTCTCTTAGGCTTGAGGAAGATATAAAAAACCTCACGCAGAAAAAATAACGACCCTTCAATAAGTTATTTCCAATATAGCAATTCCTTCTATTTCGAAACCAAAATAAACTAAGCGAATGACCTGTTCACGGTTGTCATTCGGCCAGTTCCATCTATCCTCAATTTCACTTCCCCTGTCGTACAGAGTCATACTTATGGACCCACTTTATGACGATTTTACGCTGCACATCCAAAAATCTCTTAACCTGAGAAGTCAAACGCTGCGCCTGGTTGCGCCATTGGCGCGACTTGATGCAAGCAAAAACTACGGACGCGTTATTCTTAAAGAGGCGGACTATGGCAGTCTCGCATTGGTTACGCTGCAAACAATTATCAATGAAATGGGCGTCGGATACGGTGCAACGTATGAGGAGATTTTAAGATCAATTTCTGAAACCGTAGCAAGAATGTGTCCCGATTCATCACGCACCACTGTACAGAAAACCTCAGAGAGGGTATTCAATGAACTCATCAATGCATCACATTCTTATCAGAAATTCACGCAACAGATTTTCGATTTTGAAACAGGAGAATATTATCAATTTAGCTTTAGCCTTATTAATGAAATTGAGATCCCCAGTGGTGATACTCGATTCATTGTAACCCCGGAAGGTATAACGCTTTATTTAAAGACCCTAATCACCTCAATTGAAGACGAGAAGCGATGCAGGGAGCTTATGCTCGAGGAACATTTACGAAACGGTGTATGGGAAGAAGCCTTATATACAGCAGAGCACGCGAAGGTTCTTAGTATTCAGTATGAATATCAAATCAAAGATTTCGAGAAAAAGTTAAAACAACAATACTATTTGGTTTCTTGGGAAAAAGACATCGATCCCCAAGTAATCAAATCTCGAAAACATGTTGAACAATGCGTTGAAACTGAATACAAAATATTAGAACGACTGGCCGATTTACGAAAACAAGAAGACAATTCTAAACTGAGAAAAATAGATGAAGTGGTACGTGATTGCTTGAACAGACATACGAGCCTCAGCACCCTTATCATGAATTTTCATACCGTTTTTATCGATGCACAGGACAAACATGGATTCCAGCCTAGCCCAATATCCGCATTACCAAATATCGGGACGGAATTAATCAGTGCGCTGCTAGAGACAGATACAAGAATGCTGGACGCGGTTACTTGTGACAAATTGTTAAACGCATGGGGTTGTGTTCACACGCCAAAGTTCACTAATCTACAAAGTGTCTTCAATTTGATTTATGAACCTTTTGATTCGGCACCCCGCTCGAGCCTCGACAGCCCATCCCCTAACATATTGATAAGTTATGCAGCTCAATTTACAGCGGAATTATTAGCCCGGGTTGATACTTTTATCGTCACCACCCTTGAAACGATGGAGCAAGTTGCACTATCAACATTACTGACCCTTGTTTCAGAGTCAGAAAACGACATATTTCATTTCGCGATTATATTCCGTGCTATCCAGGCATTTGACCCAATGGGTAGTTCGTTACGTTACGTATCCACTAAGGCGAGCGATATCGTCTGCACATGGTTTGAAGGAGATGATTTATGTCTGCACATGAAATGAACCGGAGTTATAGTACGTTTAAAATGGTGGAAGATGCTACAAGCTTACTCTGCAAAGCTTTAAAACCAAAACTACGTCCCGAGAGGGATGAGGACTATCGTCGGCTGGTAGCTCTGTATCAACATTCAAGTCAATTTCGAGAGATCTTTGATGCCGTTTGTGCTGGTGCCGACTGCGAATTACTAAACGTTGACGACTTCGGAGTGGTTGTCACGCCTCTTGAGAGAAGCCTCTTTTCTATACGTTTTTCCGACTATCGTACATCTTTAACGGAGGATAAGAAACAAGCAATGCTTGTTCTCCATCTGTGTATCGCCTATGCATTTTATCCTGACCCTGCGGAACTACAAATTATATCTACCCAAGTTGCTAAAACTGACTTTAACGCCATTTTCCGAGTCTTTAAGTCGTTTATTCATCAGGCAGAACAAGAATATAAAGGTAATGACCCGAAAAAATTACCTCTCTGGCGTTCCGTAACAGCAATCCAGGATTACTATGCCAAACCCAACCGAGATGGAAAAACACAGGGTATTAACAGCGTAAAGGGGTTATTTAAATGCGTACTAAACCAACTGACAGAGCAAGGTCAGTTACGACTGGTGGATAAAGACTCTCGAGGGGGTATCTATAAGGCGCTGATGCCTTATCGCGTCCAATTGCGAGAATGGAGTCTCTCACAATCATACCAAACGATTAATGATCAATTTAAACTGTCGTAAGGGGAAAGGGGAGCATGCTTCAATTATCTCGCATTCATTTTATGGGAATAGGTCATCCTGCGGCACGGCTTGATCCTTTAACGCTTAATTTTAGAACGTCAGCTGGCGTTATGGCATTGTCTACGATTCTACATCTGCGCAACGGCGGTGGTAAGTCTTCCATCATTGGATTATTTTTCTCGCTGATATTGCCGGGAAAAAGAGATTTTTTGCCTGAAAAAACTGAAAAAAATAGAGGTCTTTCATCCTATTTATTGGAGGATGAATACGGTGCCATTGTGAGCGAATGGGAGCAGACAACCGAAGATAATAAGAAACCTAAAAAAATCATACTAGGCTGTATTCTCCAAAGATCGAGTAATCCATCTGACTCGATTCGGCGGTGGTTTTTTTCCTTTAGGCCAGACGAAACCCTTTCGCTAGAGGATCTTCCGCTTAAAGGCTTATCGATTCCGGTAAATAGCATTCTGGCTTTTGAACAGTGGGTGAAACATCAAAGCAATCGCCTTCCTCACTTACACTGGTATAGCACTAGAAAACCTTCCGAATGGAACCGCTTCCTGGCTAAGAACGATATTGATACTCATCTTATCAAAACACAGTTATTGCTGAATGAAAGGGAGGCCGGAGCAGGTGACATTATACAGTTTAACACTCAATCCGATTTTTCTCGGTTTCTTTTTGAATCGGTTATGCCTGAAAAAATGCTAGAGTCAGTCTATCAACATACACGAGAATTTGTTCAAAAACACCAATCCATGCCAAATGTAGAACAGCAAAGGCAACAGTTGGAACATGTTCTCAGTCAATTATCATTAATCATACCGGCTTGTATTTCGCTACAAATACAAAAGCGTATCTTTCAGGAAAAAAGAGAAGAAATTATTGAGTTATATTGGCACACACTTGAGAAGATTGAAGTCATAGAACGTGAACATATTCAATTGATTCAGCTAATGGACGTTGCAAAAAACGGAATAGAAACAACCGAAGCATTAGACGGAAGTCATACCAGTAGGTTGACTGAAATAACATTAGCATCCAATTTAATGCGAAAGGTTCGGTACGAAAATAGGCTCACGACGTTAGCCGTGCGAAAAGGGCGTATTATCAAAACCATCGAATATTACAAAGCTATTAGTGCCTACAATGATATCAAACAAAAGCAACGAATATTAGAACAACCCTCAACAGCCGAAAGCAGGTCTTATTTTGACAAACTGAAATCAAGAATTGTTTATGATCTAGGGGAACTAGATCTCAGTGTACGACAACATCAAGAAATGCTAACAAAAAACGAAGTTGAATTGGCCGAAAATCAAGAGAAAATCATCACCAACGAGATAGAAATCCATAGAAAAAAAGAGAACGCCAATAAATTACTTCTGCAAAAAAAATCTTTGCTCATTACGTTACCTGGTCTTAAGCGTGAATTTCTATCTGATTACGGCTCCATTGGCGCCTACAAAACACACCTTGCTACTACCATATCTGAACAGCTATCCGAACAATATTTAATGGGTAACAATATAAAGCTGCTTTGGTATGAAACTGTGCAGCACAGAACCCTAGTAGCTAAGCTAACACAGCAGCTAAGGGTTCGACGTATGTCCCTCCATTTCACTGAAGTCAGGCAACAGCAACAATCAAAGGATCGCGCTGATCTTGAGTTGCACAAGGCCCTTTTTCATGTTATCGAAGATGAACCGCTTGATAAGCTAGATAGTTCATTACCTAAATTACTGGAAGGTCATCGACGCCGACTCAACGACAGTTTGATACTTTTTGCTGATGGCTTGAGCGATCTACATGAGACCATAGACGATATAGATCAATTTGGTTTAATTGTAGGGCCCACTGTCCGGGATGCAAGTCATGAGTTGAGAAAGGCGAACATAGAACATACCCCAACCCTTGTCGCTTTGGCACATCGTTTTACTGATGCGAATGAGGCAAGTTTGTATCTGAATCAGCACCCCAGTTGTCTATTAGGTATAACGTTTAGTAATCAGGAGCTACGAGATAAAGCACGCCATACATTAGATGCGACAAACACACTGTTCGGTCCAGTTAACCTTTTATTACCTTATGATGCAGAGACAAACGAACCGTATTGCCTGCAAAACTTATCAGAACCTACTTACAATTTTAAAGCTGCTCAACAGAAAATTGAGGAGTCAAAAAGAAAATTAAAGCGGTTAGAAAACAAGATGCAACGGGTAAAGGATGACGAGTCCAACATTGTAGAATTTCTGAATCTATGGCATACGCACGTACAAGTTCAGACATTACTGGGGTCTCCCGCATCGAGTATGCAACGCTTACAAGGTAGGATAGTAACTCTAACTGAACGTAGAGATCATGTAGAAAAATACCTGATAGATGTTGAAAATCGTTATACCTTGGAACTAAGCAAAGCAACCAAAAAACCCAAAAAACTATCTCAGCTGCTCTATCGATGGTTCCTGCTGGATCGCATAGAGAAAGAACACCCAGCCTCCATTGAAGAATTGGAAGAGATGATTGTGGCGATAAATGACTCGCTTAAACAGACTGAAGAGGGCTTAGCTGAGCTAAAAAGTAGGCATCTTGAACTGTTAGAATGTGCCAACGAAGTTAGGCAATCAACATTCGACCTGAATCAAGAAAAATTGAAACTTGAGGATATTGACGGAGAATTTCCAGGTGAATTCCGCATGACCAAACACGTCCCTCTAGAAACGACGTATGAACTCAAGGCATTACTTGATATTAGCACGCAAAGGCTACCCCGCAGTCAGCAAGTGGGAATTCTTACCGGCCAGTTAATGGAACTAAATAAAAAATTCAGAGAAAGCTTTGACGCACAGATAGCACGTAACGTCCCGCAACTACGTAATCGTAATAAACCGAATCCCAAACACTATCTTGTGAAAATTAAGTCCGTCGATAATGAAGAAAAAGTCTTCGGTCGTAAGCTCGACACGATAAAGCAACAACTACTGAACCATGAGGTTATGCCATTAGAATTCGAGGGTATTCCATTACTCGAATTGGACTCGATAAAAGAACGATTGTCGGCAATAAAACGGAAAAATCTTATCCTAAATAATGAGTGGACACAGGATCTAGATCTCAAATTAATTGAAATTGGAAACAACAAGAAAACTCTTGATGGGCTCCTTAGTTTGAAAGTACGGATCATTGATGCGGGCAACTGGCTGGATCTAGACTTTTCGTCAATTCCGGCACCAGATCTAAAAAATGCAAGTGATCAAGCATCCCAACAAATCCTTTTAGGTTCGCTTCATTCAGAGTTTAAAGAAGTCCATGTAAAAAAAGATAAGTTAAATCACTGCATTAATCGCTTGCATCAAGTTTCGATTCGACACCACTTGGGAAAATCGCTACCTACTTTGGCCAGCGCATTACTTGATGTTAGTGATGTCATGGAACCAGAGGGATTACGCCATATCGAGTCAGAGGTTAGAAGTCGATTAACTGCATTGACTACTTGTGTACGACATTATGACGCAGAAAAAAATGATGAGATTGGTTTACTAACCCACCTTTACATCGATGCCCAAAACTTACTGCACAAAGTTGCATCAAAAAGCAGGATCACGCTAACCTCAACTGAAGAAGGCGTCACGTCTATCGAAACCAATATATTAAGAATTATCGTAAAACGAAAGCAAAAATCAGTGCAGTCCAGAAAGGACACCTGTGAGCGTTACCTTAATAATATTCTACAATCCCAAGAATTCCCCAAAAACCCGATGGATATGTTAGTTGATTTATTCTATCAGCCTACGGCAGACACTAATTATCAAATGGAGTTGCTTAAACCTAAGGAAGGTACTGATGTTGAATATATCAGTGTTGACCACATCGCCTTTAGCGGTGGAGAAAAATTAACTGCAGCCGTAATGCTCTATTGTCTAATCTGTGACATGCGTCAGTACTATTGGGGTAGCAACTCGCCAACAAACAAGCATGGAGGGTTACTCTTTTTGGACAATCCCTTTGGTGCTGCCAACTTTAAGCCCTTCATTAATTTGCAGCGAGCTTTCGCTAAACAACGCAATATTCAACTGGTCTACGCAACTGGATCTCTTGAATGGGATGCTATGTCGGAGTTTGAACATTGGATTAAATTGCGTAATTCTACAATCGACCAAAACACTGGCTATAGAACCGTATGCAATGAAGACAATGTGACTCTAACCTTACTGCAAGGAGGGAAAACATGAGTGTTAAAGTAGAACGTAACGTTCCGTTACTCTCCACAGAGGATAGAAAGAAATTCAACACTTTCTATGTGGAAAGTCTCAAGATTGGTGCATCCTTTTGGTTAAAAAGTGAACTGGAGTTCTTGTATTGGCTGAAAATAGAATTCGACCCAAATGTGATAGATTTTTTACCACAACACCCAGTGATTATTGATCAGTTTAGGCCCGTTCAACGTATCTACACCTTCGACATGTGGGTTAAGTACCGCAATGGGATTGAACACTGCATAGACATCAAGCCCACTGATCATCTAGTGAAGCTTGAAAACGGTGAAAATGGCCCTGAAAACTGGAGAAACTGGTTGAGCTTCTTCGACCTGCACAGCTTACAATATAAATTGGTCACAGAAGTAACGTTGTCACCCGATATGACATTTTTAATGAACGCCGAACAGATTCTTCCTTATTTGCTTGATTTGGATATAGCTAAAATAGCCGCTGTGTCTGAGAAAATAATGCAGCTATATACTTATGATAGAAATCTATCAATCGCCGCTATTGGCAAAAACTTGCCAACCCTCGACAAAGAACTACTACAAGCCGTCACCTTTTGGCTCTTTTACAACGAGGAGCTTTGCTCAGACGACGTCCATAAGTTTGGTTTAAGCCAAGGCACGGAGTTTTTCAAAAATGAATCCCTTAACATCGACGCCTAAAGGTCAATTGGCTCAGGATGATGAAGCGATAGATTGGAAACGCTGGCCTATCATCAACGAATCCGCGATACCAAAAATACACAGGAAGGCATTCAATATCCGCAAGCAGGCTATTCAAAGTTTACTGGATCATAGTATCACAATGAAACTGGCTAGTGAAATGGCCGGGATATCGCGTCAGTATCTTCGGACATTACGCGATCGCTGTTGCACAAGAAGGAACAATGGCAAGATTATTGGCTGGGAAGGATTACTACCAGGGTTTCGTATGGGCTATAGATCCCAATCAACATCCGATAGTCCTCATGCGGGATCCCTCCAAGGAGTGTTTGATAAATACCCTCTGATAAAGCGTGTGACGATGCAGCATGCAGCTGGAATGGTGATTAACGGGCTCCAAATCCGGGAAAAAAATGCCCAATTTAAATACGTGTTCAAAACGTTTAGAAAAGCCTGTAGAGATGCGGGATTAACAGAAAATGATTATCCTTTACGAACTAAGAAAGAAGCAAAAGAGTCCCTTAGACGCTATGTAAAAGATGAACTCAAACGAGACCCAGAAAAATACTTAAAAAATATTTTTAACAGTGACCGTTACCGTGACTTTGTAAGTTCAATGTACACATTAGATTCCACGAAAAGGAGCTGCATAAAACCCTATCAGGTTTTTGAAATCGACGGGCACAAGATCGACGGTGAGTTTGTCTATGTTGATTACCAACCGAATGGGAGAGAGTTTCTTCAAGTATTGGAACGGGTTTGGCTACTTGTTGCCATTGACGTAGGGAGCAGAGCCGTGATGGGGTGGCACCTCTCCACCAACTATAAAAGTTACACATCTTATGACGTTCTGCAGTGTTTATCTAATTGCTTACACCCATGGAAGCGTCCATTAATCGAAAGTGACGATTTGATATTATATACAGCCAAAGCAGGGTTACCTAGCGGTGTAATTAGCCAATGTGCTTGGCAGCTACCCTCAAGGCTATCTCTAGACAATGACAGTACTCATCACTCTAAACAAACGTTAAGTGCTTTAAAAAAGACTTTTCGCTGTGCCACTAATTTTGGGCCTTCTGGAGCGCCAGAGTACCGGCCCATCATAGAACGATATTTTAGAACGTTCACTGAGGAATTAAGTCAACGTTTTGAGAACACAACCGGTGGAAATCCGAGTGATCCTAAACGAGATAACCCAAGAAAAGCCGCTTTAAAACTTAAGTTTGGACTAGAAGAATTTGAACGTATAATAGATGTAGTTATCGCAAATTATAACGCTAAAACACATGGAGAATTGGGTTGTACCCCCCTTGAATATCTATCAAATTACGTTGAGTCAGATCTTTTTCTGTCGAGAACGATCGACGTGTCTAAAAGAAATAGATTGCCGCTTCTAGAAATTGAAAAGGGTGTGACTATATGTGGAGGCCCTAAGGATCGGAAATGCCCACATATTAATCTGTGGTACGCTGAATATACTAGTAAGAACCTTTCTAAGGCTCTCCATCTAGCGAAAAAAAGATGCATCGCAATCTTTCATTGCGATGATATGCGCACTTGCAAACTCTACTTAGACGACGGGCGCCTTTTTGATACGTTACACGTTGTTGATACGAAATGGCGGGGGACACGTCATTCATTACGTACGCGTATAGAAATATCCAGACTCATCCGGAAAAGACAGCTTGAAACGGAACCGGAAGATGACGTGGTACTGCGCTATGAAAGTCACTTACAAAAAAAAGCTCGTCAGCTAGATCGGCGGGCGATACATCATTTGGAACGTCTTAGACGAGAGTCACAGCTGGTGCGTAGAGAGGCTCCCGCGACCCTCCCGATAAAAAACAAACTCGTACCTAGACTCGATGGTAAAGCATTCTTTGCCAAAAAAGTCACTATCATTCCCCAACGAGAGCAATAGATTATGATTAGCGAACGATACAACCAGCTAATGCGAATGCACCCGCTGATCAGGCAAGATTTTACCTTTCCCACGACTCAAATAGAGCAATTGGCCAATGCATTGTCCCACTGGTTAGATATCAATGTTACAGGAGTCATAGTGTCAGGCGAACCAAGAGTTGGGAAGACCTGGGCATTACAATGGCTACGACACAATGTTAGTTCATATTGGGATGAGGATATCCCCATCATTCAGTTCAGTATGGTTTCCCTGGAGGATCCTGAAATCAGCTTTCTCGAGCTGTTTCTTCGGGAAATGGGATCCCCATTTGTTAAGGGTACAAAACGCGTGATTTGGAATCGGACGCGTGATTTAATGTTACATATGTCGGAGGCTTACGAATCAAACCTGTTTCTTGTGTTTATCGATGAAGCACAAAAACTTACCAATCATCATTATGATTTATTAGTAGATATTTCCAATATACTGGATGAAAAGCATATCAGACTAGTTACGCTATTAGTAGGGCAACCAGAATTGGAATCCGTCTATGGCGAAGTGGTTGAAAGAAACAGAAGACACATAGGGGGGCGATTTATGAAAGAGAAATACGTTTTCAAGGGGTTGCTGAATGCGGAAGATCTGGCGTTATTCCTTAGAAGTTTTGATTTAGGCGAGAGATTTCCTTTGGATTCTGGTGTTTCGTTTACCGAATTTTTCGTGCCTGACGCCTTTCTGTCAGGATGGCGCCTTGAAAAACAAGCCGAAAAAATATGGATGAACCTTAATGAGTATTCTGTTGAAACAGGAGCAATCAAATTAACCGAATTTGCAATGACACCGACTGTCGCCCTCATGTCGGTATTACTTAGGGAGTTATCTGAAGAAGATGGTCAGGACTTAATATTGACGGATAAACAGGTTCAAAACGCGATAAGAAGTGCGATTGGTAGTCAAATGAAATTTTATCTTGATAATACACATTAGTGGCATCCTTATAATTTTTCTTTCAGTATTGGGGGTCCAGCCTAGTTTCGTTTCAAAACGGACACTTTAAGGCGTTCAGTTATTGATATCAGTACACAACATACCCAACCATACCAACACTAGTTAAGATAAAAGTACTCGTTATTGCTAGATTTATGGGGGAAGAATTACCTATACGTTCATTCCATAAGGCAGAAGCATACAAGGAGAACAGCCTAGAGCAGATGCCAACATGTATACTTTTTCTAATGATACATTTACTTCTCCGCGTTCAATACGGCCAACATAACTGCGGTCAATACCAGATTTGAGGGCAAGATCGTCTTGTGATATTCCCAGTAACTCCCTCTTTTCTCGAAGCTTTATCCCAAATTGGGAAGACAGGTCTCTCATACCAATAGCCTTTTTATCCAAATGGAAACTATCGGTAGTTGCGGATTATTTGACCACGGACTATAATCCGCATTTTGTAACAATAGAGGGCTCATTACCTCTTTTGCTTATAGAAACCCATTCCCTGGTACTACATGACCTGTTAAGTGTGAAAAAGATGCCCATTGCCCGTACTCAGCTAGATTCTGACTTGCACAAGATATTAATTACCTCCAGTTTCGATGACTTCACAGTTTTACAATTGAGGGATGAGTATCAAATCCTAACAAATAGGAAAATTCCAGATGCATCTGACGCTAGAAGGTACGTGTACGCCCACCTAAAAAGGCTTGTTCAAAAGGGACTTTTAGTAAAAGAGAAAAGGGTAGGGCAAAGTAAATTTTTGTATAAAAAGACCAATCAGTTTTATGAGTCTGACTTCTACCCAAAGGCGCAGGGTGCCTATGAGAACGCTAAAAAACCCATAAGTAATTCTCAATGTTCCAACGACGCCTCAATATTCCTATATTCAAAACTAAAACGATACAAGCTTGAGTTGTTAACAGCCATTGGAGAGTCTGACGAGTATGAGTCACTATATAGTGAGCTACCATCAATGGGGGATGAACTTAAAGCAAGGTATCGCCAATCCAAGGATTA
>CAJXZM010000134.1 GCA_913063125.1 uncultured Gammaproteobacteria bacterium
CTAGATCACTTGTTTGATCAGGCAAAACGAAGCCGTATTGATAATGATGTTGTTTTGCATGTGGTTTTGATGAAACCGTCACAGGTTTCTGTTTCTGGAATAATGAGCATGAAGCCGCTAATGGATTCGTTGACTCAAGAGTTAGCTAACAAGGCTATAGAGAAAAAAGCTATAGAGAACGTTAAAGGAACGATTTCTTCATTACGTTTACGAATTGTAAATGAACCCGAAGTTTCAGATAGTCTATTGGAAAAAATCGTAAGATCGCACTCCGTTAAATCCCCCTTGTATTTCGACGCTGATGCGCTGTTTAGACCTGTACTCAAACCTTCGTCTGTATCTATACGGCCCCCGGTCAACGATGGAAACAGCCGATCCTCCATTTTTTGTAAAGTATTTGTTGTTACCGGCGGGTTTGGCGGATTGGGCGTAGAATTGGTGAGATACCTATTAGATAATAAATGCAAAATCATTGTTATTGGTAGAAGGGATATTGGCCAGTGTCGAAAAACGCAGACGTTAGCTAAGAATATTCATATTGATTATGGTGATAGGTCTTTGTCATATCATTCGGTAGAGTCATTAGATAATACCAATATTGAAAATTCCGTATGCTCAGGTTTGCAATACTTGGATGAGAAATCAATAAACGGGATTTTCCATTTAGCGGGTTGCTATCTGCAAAAATCAACATCCTCGATGACAGATGAAGATTGGTCACAGTGTTTTGATGCAAAACATGAAGGAAGCCTGGTATTAGGGCGGTATTTACAGCTTGCATGGCCGAATGCAATGCTTGTTAATTTTAGCTCAATTAATAGTTATTTTGGTGCCTCGGATCTTTCAGGTTATGGCACAGCGAATGCGTTGCAGAATCAATGGTCAGATTATTTTAATAACGCAGAAAATAGTAGTAAAAATAATGGAGGTGTTATTAGAACATTCTGCTTGAATTGGAGTGTTTGGCCAGATATTGGGATGGCACAGGGGTTTAGCTCTCAAGATATAGCATTGGCAAAAAATAAGGGTTTTTTACCAATGTCGACAAAGAAGGACTTACTCTTGCTGGATTCTATACTCGACTCTAAACCTGGCAATTATTGGCTAGGACTAGACCATGAGAAACCAGCAATAGCCCCAGAGATTGATTGGAAACGTGTGCCAAGGCAGTGGCATATTAGTGCCCTTAATGTGGAGCCCCGAGCGTTACAAATGCATCAATATATTGACTTACCTACGATTCCACAGCCACATGTTGATGTGTTGGATACCTCGTTAATCAGTAAGGGCCAGCCGCCAAGAAATAAGACGGATGAAGTTTTGTTTGATATCTGGGTGAGTTTATTGGGGTCTCGGGTTTCACATATTGACCAAACATTCTTTGAGTGCGGAGGGAATTCCGTTGTAGTTACTCAGTTAATGTACAAGGTTACGGTAAATTTTAATGAGACGTTACCTTTATCATCTATTTTCGAATACTCAACTATTCGAAAGTTTAGTGATTTTCTCTCAAGGAAAAATGCGCCTGAAGAGGGAATGGTAGAAGAATCAGCGTTTTCTTCCGCCATTTCCTCGCTGAACTTAGTAGATCAGGTAAGAAAACTTCAGATAAGAAAATCCGGGAAGGATCAGGTTACGTTAATATCCGGAAACATTGTACGACCAAAAAATACAATTATTTATGTTCCTGCATTGATAGGGTTACCTCATAGTTATCAACATTTACTACATACATTTCCTGAATGTAACCAAGTGTTATTGTCTCAGGATGTATTAACACAATCAGAGGTGTCAATAAACCAGTTAGCATCAATGTATATCGAATTATTGAGAAATACAGATGTTGATCTGACTCGTTGTACATTTGTTGGGTGGTCATTTGGTGGATGTGTTGCATTTGAGATGATGCGTCAATTGGAGGCCTCAAGCGGGTTACTGGATCAGCGTAAGTTGATAATAATTGACAGTGGGATTCAAGATGCGATCCCCCTATTTTTGGGGGACGATACGGTAGCATTTCCTTTGTTTTCTAAGGATCTTGGGCAGAACCTAGTGGCGATGGAAGGCCACTCTAATACCGCATCAGCCAGTTCAGTGGCTTCAAAAATTGATGTGTTACAAGCGTTTCTTTTAGGAAAAAACGCAGATATTGGTACTGATGTGTTAGATGTTTGGTTTAACACCTATAAGAATAATATGCGGCTGTTAAGGGAGTATAAGCCTGGTCTGCAACGAATTGATGCTGATGTGGTTTATATCAAAGCGAATGGCAATGCTCTTGCTACTTCCGATATGGGGTGGGGGGAGCAGTTTTTAAACTTTAACGTCATCGAGCGTGAATCCGATCATCAACAGGTGGTCTACGATAGCGTGCTAGTTGAATTGATTAAGGCATCTTTACAGGGTGGAGATTATGAATTTTGAGCCAGTTAAAAAAATAATAATATCGGTCTTTTTTGTTTTTGTGTTGATCTGTGTTTTATTATTGCCAAATATTGTATTGGCTAGCGGTATCTCCGTTGCAAATACCTGCAGTCCTGTTGCTGAAGTCTCTTGTGGCCTCCCGTTCCCATCTGATTTATTTATGAATACTAGTGGTAAATTGAATTATAGTGATAATATTTTTGATAGAGAGGTTGGGGGGCAACTAAGGGATAGTGAATTCTCTGTTAAGTCTCAATTTCCTGTAGGGTTTCGTCCAAGTCAGGTTTTTAATGAGAGTGAGGGTTTTTCAGCGTTAGGCCCTGTTTTGTTTGAACTGTCTGAATGGCCGCAAGAAGAAATTTCAAGATCAGGTGAAGGGCAATTGCTGGTTTTTGACCGCGATAACGGAGAAGTCGTCCCAATGATTGTGACATTAAGTAGTGTCGCGAATCCAGAGAGAGAATTTCGACAAAAATCGCCCGTTATCATTGCGTGGCCTCGTTCACGGTTTGAATTTTCTGGGCGTTATGTCGCGATTTTGTTACGGGATCAATTACACACAAGAAGCAGCGGAGGGGAGGAAGTATTTAATCCAAGTGTAGGAATGAAAAAGATTCTAGATGGAGACGGATCATTTTTTGTTAAAAATGCCTACGCGCCAATTTTAACCACTATTGATGAAGCTGGGATCGATAGAGATAATATTATTTCTGTAACGTACTTTTCGGTACGCCCTGAGTCAGAAGTGACGACCCCAGTTCCTTTAATGATTCAGCGAGCGTTAGGCCAGTCTGGTTTTGTACAAAACTTGCATCAACGATCTTCTCTTGATACGTCTGAAGACGCTTTGATGACATTGGCGGGCGATCTGTCATTGATTAATTTTCGCCGTGTAGACGGTGGTATTTATCCTCCTTATAGTCCACAGCCTGACAGTGCTTTAGATCATACGGATTTTATCCTTACTTTGCCAAAGGTACCAGAAGGCGAGGATGTCCCATTAATGTTATGGGGGCACGGTTTAGCGAATTTCAAAGATTATAAGCACTCAGGGTACCGAAGAGCTGGCAGATTAGGGATCGCTACACTAGCAATAGATCATCCTAATCACGGTAAGCGTATTACCGTTGATCCTAGAAAATCACCATCAATAGCGCTTGCGGTTCGATCTCCGTTAAATATGATGCATTTGTTGGGAATGTTTGTGCAAACAGTCATTGATCATGCGGTTGTTGCCCGAATGGCTCATGACCTTTTACCTGAAAAACTGGCTGAATTAAAATTACAAAAGCCCGATATACCCAGTATCGATATTACTAAGATGTATTATCAAGGGTTGTCTCTAGGTGGAATGGTGGGTTCAACCATAGGCGTTACTGCACCTTATATCGAAGGTGCTTATGTTGTGAACGGCGCTAGTAGCCTTATGCAGCTATTTTCTGAGTCTGCAATGTGGGATGGAAATACCAGTATGGTTATTCCCGCGAATGCGACGGGGGCAGAAGCTACGCTGGTGTTAGCGATGATGCAACATTACATTGATATTGCAGATGGTTCTAACTTTGCGCACTGGTATCAAGAGCCTCCTGTTGGCAATTTCACCAAAAAGCTAGGTATGCTTTATGCCTTAGGTGACGGTAGCGTGGTAAATGATACGAGTTTGGCATTAGCTGAAATTGCAGATCTTCCCTTATTGAAAACGGTAATTGAGCCGGTATTGCAACTTCGAGATGGTGAGGCAGGTAGGGAAGGTTATGAAAATGGCAACGGTATTGCTCAAACAGGCTATGGACTTGATTTAGCGGAAAATGCAGTTGATGAACTTAAGGCATTTGACCCCAATAGAGTGACTAACTTAGAAGGCTTAAGTGTTTTTGGTAATCTTTCCGGTTTGGATTTTGGCGATAGTATTCTCGCGGATTCTCTGGAATCTCTACTTGCAACGACAGGAAGTGAGAGTGAAGTAGAATCATTTGAAGAATTGGTTGATATTGTTTATGACGGAGATCTGGAGTCATTCCTAACGCATTTTAATCGTAGCTCTGTTGAGGCTGTAGGTTATAACATCGATTGGGTTTGTGATGTCGTTAATCTTGCTCCTGAGAGTTGCGCTTATGCAAAAGTTAAAGCTGAGGAAGACGCGGAAAACGCAGATTTAGCTGATGATGAAGTTGATCAGACAGATATAGATGATCTATTAAGTGCTGGTGTACTAGGGACCATTGAAGTAACAGTAGTTGATGGCACTGGCGGATCTACCAATCCTGTGGGTATTGCGTTGCTTTCTACATTTTTATTGTGGCGTAAACGTTTCTTTGAGAATCTTATTGCGCGTGCGAAAAGTGCGCTGATGTTACCTTTTGTACGTACCACCATTTCCGCAGTTCTATCGGCTACTACCTGGTTTTTATGGGCGTTATGGGTTAATTGGGGGCAGGGTGATAGCGCGTGGAGTAGTGGTTTAGCACAAGGGGTTAGTAGTTTTTGTACCACCTTCACCGGGAGCTGGTTGATGGAATTGTTGTTTGTTCGCTTAGGTGGTGAGCCTTTAGCATGTGCGCTAAATGTCGTTATTGTAAGCAGTTGTTCTCTGCTTTTTATGGTACTTATGCACGAGGTAGCAGACACGCCGCGCGTCTTTATTACCGTCTTTCCGATATTTAATGTTGTCGTTGCTTTTTGCACCGCATATATATGGGGCCTAAGACGCCTAAATACGAAAATAGTAGCTGTTGAATAGTGTCGTTGGGATGAATCGCAGTATGGTATACAGCCCAAGACGTAGCCACGTTATCTTTAAAGTGCATTTTTTTCTTTTGTTGCTCACTTTTGTTCAGAGTACTTCAGTATTTGCATCTGACAGTGGCGAATGGGCCGTGGATTGGACGGTGGAATCAATTATTCAATATCGCTATTTTACAGATACTAACGACGGGGATATTAGTAGGGATACTTCAAGTATAGAAAACCAAACATTTGTTGAGCAACAATACTCTGATCAACAACAGTTCCCGATATTTAATCAACGCCTGGGTTTCTCAACGTCGGATGCATCTGGAGACCATTTAGTAACGGGTGAGATTTTTTTCCATTATGATCATTATGATGAGAATAACCGTTATATGGATGTTCGAGAGTTGGACTGGTTATATAGCTTTGATGACTATCAGGTTCGGGTCGGAGTAGGGCAGGTTAGCTGGGGAGCTAATGAGATATTTCGAACGGTTGATACGATTAACCAAATAGACACTCAAGCCTGGCCATCTCGTACCAAATTAGGGCAGCCGCTGATATCTTTTGCCGGTTATCTCAATGATAATCTGTTGGAAGCGTATATTCTTCTGGATCACCGGCAAAGGCGTTATTCCGGTGTAAACGGACGGTTAAGGTATCCTATTCTAATAGATGAAGACCCAATCTATGAGCGAGGAGCAACCGGAAAAGTAGATTTTGCGCTACGGTGGCAGTTTTCTCTATGGGGAGTAGATGTTGCTTTATCACATTTTTATGGAGTGAGTAGGGATCCCTATTTCACGTTCAACTTCGATTTTGATCATCCTCGGTTAGTCCCTGTGTACCAGAAAATAAACCAGCCTTCGATAGAGCTGACTCGAGATTTTGATGGGCTACTGACAAAATTTGAAGCAAAGTACGAGATGGGCGGTTTACAGCACTATTTTTCTTATGCTGGTGGAATCGAAGTTTCATTCCCAGAGGTGGTAGGCAGTGATATCGATACAACAGTAATTTTAGAGGCTATCTATGATAGTCGTGATGAAGCCAATAATAATATTTTTAACCGAGATGTCGCGTTAGCATTCCGATTACAATTTAACGATAGCTATGAGTCAAGCTTACTCGTGGCCGGTGTTCAAGATTACGAATATAGCGAACGGTTGTTGTTAATGCATTGGCGTAGTAATCCGGGGGAACACTGGCGAATCGATGCGATTCTTAATATCTTCCAGTCTTCAGAGAAAGCTCTTGATAGAACCGCATTTGATAAGGCGTGGGATGACGCATTTGATAATATATCCTCAGGAAACATTCCGCTTCCAATTTCATTGGTGAATAACATTTATGCATCAATATCTGAGGTAACCCTCAGTCGTCGTGATTTTGAAAATTTAATAACCTTTATGAATTCACTGCAACAACCGGGTGGGTATAAATCTTCCTATGCTGATACGGTTCCAGATGTTCTGTTTGAATTGATGAGAGTTACCGATGGAAGCCAGAAAGTTAATCTTATTGATGAAGAAGACTATTTTGCTATTAGCGTTTCATATCTTTTTTAGGAGTTTGTAATGAAAGTCAAATCTAGGTATTGGGTTTTAACCGTAAGTATTGCATTTTTATTGAGTGTTAATGTTGAGGCTGTAGAAGTGAAAAGTGGTGTTGATATCATTCGACGCGCTGAATTGAATGCTACGGGGTTTAAAGACATGGTTAACCGAGTGACAATGACACTTGTAAATGCTGAAGGGGGTGTCTCGGAACGAGAGATGCTTATTAAAGTTATTGCTCTTGATGAAGGGGAATCGAAAACGCTGACGGTATTTACTAAACCCGCTAGAGAAAAAGGCTTTGCGTTATTAACGCATTCACATCGTTCAACTGCAGATGACCAGTGGTTATATTTGCCTGCGTCAAAACGAGTCAAAAAGGTTGCCAGTACCAGTGTCGGTTCATCTTTTCGAGGTAGTGAATTTACCTATGAAGATATTGCCAGTCAACATCGAGATCATTACAGGTTTGATTTTATCAACACTGAAACCTGCGGTGACAGGACGTGTTATGTTATTGACCGATTCCCAGAGTTTGGTGAATCTAGCTATACGAAGACGCGTTTATATATCGATACAGAGGACTATCTGGTTCAAAAAGGCGAGTTTTTTGATGACAAAAAAACTCTGTTCAAAACAATGCTTGCTAATGGTTATACCAAGCATAAAAATGGCATTTGGAAGCCTGAACGTATTGTTATGGAAAATCACAACACCCATGAAAAGACCGAAATTCGGTCCTTAGAACTTCAATTTGATGTGGGGTTGTCAGAAAGAGAGTTTAGTAAATTAAGCCTTAGAAAGATTCGATAATGTTTGTAGGGACATGTTTAACTGTGGGGTATTAAATTCAGTTATATCTTACGCCTTTTGATATCACGTATAAGGAACCTTGCAGGGTGTAACGCTTCAAGTACTTGGTTATCTGTTGCTTTTACATCTCCCATAATGATATTTGTTAATATCTCTGCACAGTAGGGGGCAGATGTTATGCCTCGTGACCCATGTGCCAAACTTACGTATAACCCTTGGTGGTATGTTCCAATGGGCATCGGGTCGCGTAACAACCCTTTTCGTAATGGCGCGTAATCATGCAGGAATGTATCAATACAGGGTGCTGGTCCTAGTATGGGGAGGTAATCGGGTGTTTGACAACGAAACCCTACTCGGCCCTTTAAGTTAGCGTTACTTTTCTGTTGGTCTGCATTGATGGCATCTGCAAAAGACTTCAGGCCAGTAGCTAGATTAGTTAGGTTGATAACCTGATCTTTCTGCTCGAGCGTGTTGTGTTTTTCTTTGGGATGAAATGTAGCTCCAACACAATGAAATCCGTCTCTCGCAGGTGCGGTATAACCTTCGTAATTTAATGCGTATTTTAAGTGTTGTGATTTTTCGGTTGCTGGTACAAAACTTACTTGACCTCGAACACTTCGCAAAGGTAAATGTTCTGTTTGTTTTATTGTTGATGCGCCAAAACTATTCGCTAAGACTACGATGTCGGATGTTAATTGTGTGTTATTTCCATCCTTTTGAGTGGTTAATTGCCAATAAGCTTGCTTCAAGTGGTGTTTGTTTGAAGAAGCCTGATCGTCTATTTGGACAAGCTCTTTTAGCTGTGTGTTACATTCTACTGTGATATTTGGGTGATCAAGCAGGGAGTTGACTGCATCGGCAGGGCGTAACCATCCTCCTTGTTTGAGTAATAGCGCAGGGGTATCACAGGGAAAATCTATTAGCGTAGTTGTTTCTTCTGCTGATAATGGAATAGCGATATCCTGAGGCCAGCGACCACTGTTCACTAAGGCAACTTGTTCTTTCCTTTCTTTTTCACAATACGCGAGACGAATGACCCCGTTTAAATCCCAGTCTTTGCCCTTAATAAAAGGGCTGTTGCTTAGTAACTCAAGCAGTAGGGGGGTTGAATACAAATAGGCAAGCTGGTAAAAACGATTTTGGGGATTATCATACTGACTTAATTTAGTAAATGTCACACCGGTTGGATTACCTGAACCCTCTTGTGCTGTGTTTTTATGTTTCTCTATTATATGAACTAACCAACCACGGTTTGCCAAGTTGCGAGCAATACTTGCCCCTGCAATGCCGCCGCCAATAACTGCGGCCGTTCCTGGGGTGTTATAACACGTTGGTTCTGAGAACCATGGCTTTTGGTTGTGCAATAAATGGCTGGGATGTTCCGTTTCTTTTGCAAATTTGCCGTAACATATCTCGCATTTTGGGTCTACGTTGGGATGTTTGTCGACCTTAAAGCCCACTTTTGTTAATCCATTTATTACGATTCCTGACGCGGAAAATGTTGAAAATGTGGTGCCAATGTCACTCAATCGAGCGACTTCAGTAAATAGTGAAGAGGACCACATGTCAGGGTTACGGCTGGGAGCAAACCCATCAAGGAACCAGGCGTCTACGCGTCCTTGAACTTGTTGATAGGCTTCAGTAGCATCAGAAAATATTAAGGTAAGGCGGATTTTACCTTCGGCTAATTCGATTGTGTGAAAACCGGGAACTAGGGGTGGGTATTTACTCAGTAATTCATCGCAAAAAGACTTCAAAATAGGCCATTTTGTGTATGCTTTTTTGAGATCACTTTGTTGTAGGGGGGATTTATCAACGGATACAAAGTGTAGGCGGCTGTGATTGAAGTTCTGCTGATGCCAAAGCTGCCAAGCGCAAAGAAAGTTTAATCCAGCTCCAAACCCTGTTTCCGCGATAGTGAACACACTGCCTGGGGTGTCTTGCCAACTCGACCAGCGTTGTTGAAGTTCATTATGTTGTAGAAACACATAGTCGGTTTCTTCCATTCCGTTCTCAGATGAAAAGTAATAATCGTCAAATGTTTCTGAGTAAGGGGTACCATCCTTCCAATTAATCGTGGCAGGGGTGATGTTGGTGACATCTTTCAATGGTTTGATCCTAAAGATAAAAACTGACAATGGTGGATCTGCTTTATCTAGCCACGATAAAGAAGGCTTTTATATACTCACAATGGGTTCTAGATTAAGATTCTCTATGAATAACAATATTATATGATAGCGCTAACTTATCTTAAGGCGACGTAGTGTTTACATCCATTATCCAACAAATTACTTCTGTTTTTTCTCCAACATGGCCTATTGTCGCACCGGTGTTTCTGTGTGTTTTTGCGGGTTTTGTTTGGAAAAAATTGAATCGTCCCTATGATACAGCCTTTGTTAGTCAGCTGGTGATGAATATCGGTGCACCTGCGTTGATTATTTCAAGTTTATCCATAACACCAATTTCACCTTCTCAGCTAATAGATATGCTAGCGATATGTGCAACGCTTATCGTAGGGCTGCTTATAAGCTCTGCAATTGTGTTGAATATATTAGGCTATTCTGTCAGAGACTTTATTGTTTGCCTAACGTTTCCTAATGTGGGGAATATGGGGTTGCCTCTTTGTTTATTTGCTTTTGGGGAAAAGGGGCTTTCATTTGCGTTAGCATTATTTATGATTTTCTCTTTGTTGCACTTTTCATTAGGCGTGGCAATTCTGTCTGGGCGCTCTGCGTTTAAGCAAACATTCACGAACCCTATTATTTATTCGGTTATTGCCGCAGGGGTTATGGTTTTTGGAGACTTACATCTGCCTTATTGGGCAAGTAAGTCTGTTAAATTATTGGGTGATTTCACCATTCCGGTGATGTTATTAACCTTAGGTGTTTCGTTAGCAACATTAAAAGTTGAGTCTGTTCGTAAAAGTATTCTATTAGCAGTGTTGAGATTATGTCTGGGATTGGTTGTGGGGTGGGGGGTCTGCGAGGCGTTCGACTTAGAAGGGGTAATGAGAGGGGTAGTCATACTTCAAGCAACAATGCCTGTGGCGGTGTTTAATTACATGTTTGCAATGCAGTATAACCGTCAACCTCAAGTGGTTGCTGGGATGGTGGTGGTATCAACGTTATTATCATTCTTAACGTTGCCGTGGTTATTACATTGGTTGGTTGTTATTTGATCGCTGTTCTTTGTAGGTTAGGGTTACTTGTTTCACATTTCTTTGCTCAATGGTGGGATTACGCCTGAATAAAACGTCAAGGTACGATTCGAAATTTTATGACATATCAGGATGGTTTCTATATTTGTGATGTGTCTCTCGCTATCTTTTCTATAAAGCGCTCGTTACAGTGTTGGAATCTGGTTACAGTGTTTTGTTCATATACAGCGATATATGTAGTAAAAGGTGAACGTTCTGGTTGTTAAGTGATCGGGCTGGGTGCCCTTTGGTTATTGGTTAACCCACTAGCTTACATCTTGCTACACATCCTTACAGAAAACGGCTACAAAAAGTTACCGAGTAATTTGACAATAGACCTCTGGTGAAAGGGTCTACAGCATACAACCTTTTGGCTTTAGCGTTAAACGGAGTGAGGGCCGTTTAATTTTGTTCTAAGGCATCATAATAATAATTATATAAAGCTGTGCTTTTTAGGTGAGGTAAAATGAAAACAATAATTGCAGATCATCATGGATTATATCGTGAAGGGCTTAAATCTCTACTTGTAAAAATCAATACATCGGTGCAAACCCAAGAAGTAGATTCTGTTAAACAATTGGATGAGTGCTTATGTTCTCAAGGCGACGTTCGGTTGGTTTTTGTTGATTTACAGATTATCGAAGGTTCGGGGTTGGATTATTTAAAGCGCTTTAAAATGCGTTGGCCCAATGTAGATATTGCTCTACTTTCAAACGAAAACGACGTATTTACTGCTCGAGAAGCTATTTCTCTTGGCGCATCAGGTTGTTTGCTTAAGACAGAAAGTTTTTTCGTATTGGAGCAGGGCATTAAGCTTATCATGGCCGGGGGCGTTTATGTTTCTGAGCGTTTTATCTCTGAGCCAACCAAAGAAAAAGCCAAAGCAATACTGGATACGTTAACGCCTCGTCAAAAACAGGTGTTAGAATTACTGTCTGGTGGCTTGTCAAATAAAGAAATTGGTGGATTGTTAGCATTAGCAGAAGGTACGGTTAAGGCACATGTTGCCGCGTTGTTACGTAGCATTGGCGTGAAGAACCGTACTCAGGCAGCAAATTGGGCACGTGATAGCCGGATGATCTAGTCCTTTACTGAGCTACTTGTCGTAAAATGATAGTGTGGGGGCAGTCTATTACTAGTTTACGGACCATCTTATTGTTGCTAACGGTTGTTTTTTCTTCGACGTGTATGGCCGTTAGCACCGCTGAACATCGTTTGGCCGCCGGGCAAACCCGGGTTGATATTGGTAAAACCTATCATTTTTGGAGAGACCCAACAGGTCAGCAGACAATTAATGAAATCATTCGTCGCCAATACGACCCTCGTTGGACGTTAGCGGCAAGCTCTCCTCCCAATTTCCAATATACCAATGACACAGTATGGCTACGTTTTGAACTGATATCGGCACAGAGCCATGACAGTGATTATTTTCTTGAGTTAAGTTCTCCTTTCCTTGATGACATCGAGGTACACCATGTAAAGCGGAATCATTTTGGTGACCTTTATATCGCCTCATCCATGCGAGCAGGGGATGACCGTACACTGACCTCGTCGTCAAACTATCGACTTCCCATTTTTCCTATTCAAGTGCAAGCGGGTGTGTCGGAGTTAGTTTACGTAAAGGTGCGTTCTAGTAGTGCTATTAGTTTCTCCGTTGCTCTTTGGCAGCGTGATGCATATATATCATCAGAACAAACGGTACAGGCTTTTTATGGCTTCTTTTTTGGTCTAATGGTAGTGATGGCTTGTTATAATTTGGTGGCATGGTTGTTTATTAAAGAACCAATGTATCTTTGCTATGTGTTTTATGCGCTGTCAATTGTATTTTTTCAAGCTTCTATAAGCGGGTTTGGGGCGTTGTATCTGTGGGGTAATGTTGATTGGTTGCTTGATAAAGGGCTGGTTATTTCCATAAGCTTGAGCTTTCTCTTTGGTGCATTGTTTGTTTGGCATTTGCTATTACTCAAAATCCAACACGTGATTTATCAAAAGGCCGTGATTACTACGATGTGGACATATTCGGGGATTTTATTGGCATCACTTGTTTTGCCTGAATCTATTCTCGCACCGGTTGCTCAAGTCGTTGGGATTACTGCTTGTTTAGCATTATTACTGACGGGCAGTTTGCTTTCTTGGCAGGGTCATGAGATGGCTCGATATTTTGTTATCGCTTGGGGTTTATTGTTAATAGGTACTGTTGTCTATACGTTGGTGGTAAGAGGTGTCTTGCCGAGAACGCCATTAACGGAATATATGCAGCCGGTTGGTATGACTCTTGAGGTAATGTTACTGGCCGTTGCAATGGCGTTGCGAGTGAATCAAGAGCGTGATGCACGTAAACACGCGGCAAGAACAGCGCTGGATTTGGCACAGAAAGTGAACGCGATGAATGCTGAAAAGCTCATATTATTCAGTGAGGATAACCAGGTTTTGGAGTATCAGGCTGTTGAGCAAGAAGAGCAATTGACAGTGATGCGTCAGGAATTGGATGTTATGAAGGAGCGATTGGATGGAATAGTTCCGGTTGATTTGGTAGAAACGGTAGAAGGACAGCCAAATACCGCTAAACTTATAGAAGATGCGAGCTCCGAAAGCGATAAAATAATCAGTATTGAACGGAGGCGTAAAGACTCACTCGATAGTTAAGGATTTGAAATGGATGACGTGCATAGTGCTTTACGAGAGGATGTGCGGTTATTGGGTGATTTGTTGGGAGAAACCCTTAGAGATCAGGAAGGGCCCTGGTTATTGGAGCTGGTCGAAGAAATTCGTTCGTTGGCAAAAAATGCAAGGTCTGGCCACCAAGATAAAGCGGATGAGCTAGTTCAAAAGCTTGCAGCACTAAAAGATAGTCAGTGGGTTCCTGTAGCGCGTGCCTTTAGTCATTTTTTAAATTTAGCGAATATTGCTGAGCAGTACCATCGTGTACGTCGACGAAGAGATCATGGCCAGGATTCTAAGGGTGATGTGAAAGCGAAAGAAGCAACGTTAAACGATGTCATTCCCCGGTTATTAAAACAAGGAGTTACCCCGGAGGATATATCTACCACACTAGCGAATATGTCGGTAGACCTTGTATTAACCGCTCACCCCACCGAAGTAACACGGCGTACGTTAATTCGTAAATACGATGAGATGAGTGATTGTCTTCATCGGCTTGATACAGTGATGTTGACATCTATTGAGAGAGACACAGTGCTGGGGGAGTTGCGTCGAAAAATAGTGTCTGCATGGCATACCGATGAAATTAGAACCGATAAGCCGACACCTATAGATGAAGCGCGGTGGGGTTTTGTTAGTATTGAACAGTATTTATGGCATGCGGTTCCGAAACATCTTCGTGAAATGGACGGAGTATTAACCAGGCATGGCATACCAACATTGCCATTGAGTTCGATACCGGTTCACTTTTCGTCATGGATGGGGGGAGATAGAGATGGCAATCCAAATGTAACCTCCCGGGTAACTGAAGAGGTGTTGCTGTTGGCGCGCTGGATGGCTGCTGACTTATTACGTAATGATTTAGCGACGTTACACAGTGAGTTGTCAATGCAAGATTGCAGTGACGACCTTTTGGATGAAGTGACGCGATTACAGGAGTCGGGAGGGACGCGGGAGCCTTATCGCGTCATCTTAAAACAACTACGCCAGCGTGTTGATGACACGTTGATGTGGGCTGAGTCAGAATTGGCGGGTCATTTTTATGATGGTCCAATGCCAGTATTACATGCCAGTGAATTGTTACGTCCTTTAATGTTGTGCTTTGACTCGTTGAATTCTTGTGGAATGATGGCCATTGCCCAAGGTGAATTATTGGATACGATTCGTCGGTTACATTGTTTTGGTGTGACATTGCTGAAGTTAGATGTTCGGCAAGAAAGTGCGCGTCACGCTGATGTCATTCATTGTGTAACGCAGCATTTGGGGCTTGGGGATTATGATGACTGGAGTGAAGAGGATAAGCAGAGCTTTTTGATTGATGAGTTACAAAGTAATCGCCCACTGATTCCCGATGACTTACCTGCATCAGATGACATAAAAGAAGTGCTTAGTACGTTTGCTGCCATAGCTCGTCAGTCCAGTGATGCTTTGGGTGCCTATGTAATCTCAATGGCAACGCATCCTTCGGATGTGCTTGCGGTTATCCTTTTGCAAAAAGAAGCCGGTGTTAAATCCTATATGCGGGTTGTACCTCTGTTTGAGACACTGTCGGACTTGTTGGGGGCGAATGACACGTTAAGCGCATTGCTTGCAATCCCATGGTATAGAGAGCACATCCAAGGCAAGCAAGAAATCATGATTGGTTATTCTGATTCTGCTAAAGATGCAGGCTTTATGGCGGCATCTTGGGCGCAATACCAAACGCAGGAAAAATTAGTAGCCACAGCAAAAGCACATGATGTGCACTTAACGTTGTTCCATGGTCGGGGAGGTTCGGCAAGTCGTGGTGGCGCACCTTCTTACGAGGCTATCCTCTCGCAGCCGGCGGGATCAGTGAATGGGTCCTTGCGAGTGACAGAGCAGGGTGAGGTGATCAGGTCAAAATTTAGCCCTGAAGGTGTGGCGATTCGGACATTGGAGCTTTATGTATCCGCTACGTTAGAAGCCACTTTGTTGCCACCAAAGGAGCCAAAGCAAGAGTGGCGAGAGCAAATGGATGTGATGGCGCAAACGGCGTTGAATACCTACAGACAGGTCATTCGGCATGACGATCGATTTATTCCCTATTTTCGCTCAGCAACTCCGGAGCAAGAATTACAACGATTGGCATTAGGTAGTCGGCCCGCAAAACGTAAAGCATCGGGAGGGGTAGAGTCTCTGAGGGCTATTCCGTGGGTGTTTGCTTGGACCCAAATGAGATTGATGTTGCCAGCATGGCTAGGTACAGGTGCAGCTTTAAATGAGGCTTTACAGCAAGGAAAGTCGGAAGAGTTACGTGAAATGCTGCAACAATGGCCATATTTTAATATGTTCTTTAGTATGTTGGAAATGGTTTTGGCGAAAGGAGATTTGGCTATAGCCTCCTATTATGAGCAACGTTTAGCGACTGCAGAGAATAAAACATTGGGAGAAGAGTTAAGGGCACGATTTGTTGATGCTGTGGATATAACAAAAACAGTGCTGGATCGCTCGATGTTGTTGCAGAGTAACCCGGTAATTCGTCACTCTATAAAGGTAAGGAACCCCTATCTTGATCCATTGCACGTATTGCAAGTGGAATTGATGAAAAGAGCGAGGGAGCTAGAGGGTAAAGGAGAGCAAATTCCTCCTGATTTATCAAAAGCTTTGATGGTAACCATGACCGGTATTGCTGCGGGGATGCGTAATACCGGTTAATTGTTGGGTTTGGTGTGATTTCTTTGCTCTAATAGGGGTTTCTAAGTCCGAGTTAGGGCTTGTGTTGTTATTTGTCTTTTCTCCTGGTTTAATGCCTGCCTATAACCTAGGCAGGAAACCAACCGAGATGTTGCTTGTCTATAAATAGTATAAAAGCAGAATAAAACGATTTTTGGAGTTTAAAAAGAATGAGTATGTCTCGCTGGTGGATGTTGGGTGCTGTTTTACCGTTGGTTGCAGGGTGTGGGGGAGGAAGTTCGAGTACTGATGATCGAGAAAGGTTTTCTGTAGCCTACAGTTTATCTGCAGAGAATATAGTGGAGGTAGTTGATGGCGTTGCTACTATTTCTAAAGTGGACACTGTATGTAATTCGACAGTTGAAGAGGACGGAGTTGACGTTACCCATGTATTGGATTTGGGAAAGGATGAAGTTGTTATCCTTTTTCGAATGAAGTGGACAAATAATGATTTAGACAGTCAGAACGTGGTGCTAAAAGGGGATGGCTTTAAGGTTACGGTCTACTCAGTCGATGAATCTGGGGAAAGAATAGAGCAATGGAACAGTTATAAAGATTATTATCCAGACGCTGGTGATGAAGAGCGGATGTATTTGGAGAGCGCTGTAGAAGGGACTTACGTTGTAACCAACTCAGATACTGGAGTTGATGAGGAGGTAACTGATAATTGTAATAATGAAAATGGGCGTGGCGATGAGGATGAACTCGGGGATGCTTCCCCTCTACCGCTTGTTTATAGTCACTCGACGACAGGCAACTTGATTCTCGATGAGTTCAGTGAGCAGAGTGTGGTAATACCACAGTCTGAGACGTTGCCGGCAACTAAGCCAAGCTTTTGGGGTGATATTCCGTACAGAGATGGGGTGGGTGATTACCTTTGGCGTGGCTTTGACTTGTTGGGTGATGAGGTGGGGGCGGGTGATTTTGAGGCTGACTTGGAAGTGACAATTTGTTTGGTTGATGCTGGTTGCGAGGTATTGATGAGGACAATTGAGTTTAAAGTGCAAGATAAAGCAGTTGAGTCAGAATAATCGATTGACTCATGCGTGCTTATCTCTATAATGCGCTCCACTTCGAGAGCAAAGCGTCAGGCGTTAAGCCAGAAAGCTAGCACTTGAAGTTGCGTTATAAAGGTTTGAAATATAACTGAAATAAAGCATTGACGGAAAGAGAAGTCGCTGTATAATTCGCGC
>CAJXZM010000135.1 GCA_913063125.1 uncultured Gammaproteobacteria bacterium
CAACTGGATAACCCTCAAGATTCCACCCCTTATAACACGCACTATCAACAGCTCAGTGCAGGAGCATTACATAAAGCCAATGGTGGCTACCTTATTTTACACGTCGAAAAAGTATTACGAGAACCCTCCACATGGGAGGCCCTTAAGCGCGCACTTCAAAATAACAAAATTCACTTTGAACCCCCGATACATGAAGCTCAACTAGGGATCCCCAGCACACTGAGACCAGAGAGCATCCCGCTGTCCGTTAAAATAATATTAATTGGCCCTAGGGATATTTATTACACGTTAGCGCAACTTGATACTGAGTTTGATGAGTTATTTCGTGTTCTAGTGGATTTCAGCAGCGACTTTACACGCTCTGAACACAACCTTTTTCACTTTTCACAACTGATTCAACACAAAGCAAAAAAGAAAGGGTTAGCAGAGTTATCGATAACCGCTATCGTACATCTGACAGAGCACGCCTGTCGATTGGCTGAACATCAAAATAAACTATCGGCACGAATAGAACAAATTATGGAGGTTGCTATTGAAGCTGATTATCTGCGCACTCAAGAGCAACAAAATACGATTGAAGCACCCTTCATTCTCAAGGCCATTGAGGCCAGGGAATATCGCAATTCTAGGCTAAGCGAACAAATACGAGAACAAATACTCAATGGTATCATTGTCATTTCCACGACAGGCACCGCAATCGCACAAGTAAACGGTTTATCCATTATGGAGGTAGGTGAAAGCCTCTTCGGCTGCCCCAGTCGCATTACCGCTTCCGTTCATCCTGGTAATAACGGTGTTGTGGACATAGAGAGGGAGGTTGAATTAGGCCAATCCGTGCATTCAAAAGGTGTTCTATTACTAGGCGGTTATCTGTGTGGCCGTTATGCCAAAGAATTTCCGCTAGCAATATCCGCTCATATCGCCATGGAGCAGTCCTATGGTTACATCGATGGCGATAGCGCTTCTCTGGCAGAGCTGTGCGCCCTCATTTCAGCACTGGTCAACATTCCATTAAGGCAAGATATTGCCCTCACCGGCTCAGTAAATCAGTGCGGTGAAGTGCAAGCCGTTGGTGGCGTTAACGAGAAAATTGAAGGGTTCTTCGATATATGTGCTGCTAGAGGCTTAACCGGCACCCAAGGGGTCGCTATTCCCGCAACAAACCAACCTAATTTAATGTTAGCCACACGGGTAGTTGACGCCGTCAAAGCAGGAAAATTTTCGATTTATACAACCACTTCGGTTGATGAGGCACTGGAATTACTCACAGGAAGAACCATGGGCTCCGAAAACCCCCAAGGTATATTCTCTGGTAATACCGTGAATTTACAAATAGTTAAACGCTTACAACAATTTTCCAATATCATGAAACCCTCTAACAATAACAACCGATAATAGGCTCAATATAAAAGGGAAACCATGGAAACCAATAAGCCAAGAAAACCCATGGATAACCGTTCAACGGCGGAGAAATATCAATTTACCCAAGCAGATTCCATTATTTTTCGGGAAAAACAGCGTGATGATATAAAGAAAAAGCGAATAAAAACAAAGCATTGGCTTATCAGCCTATGCTTTGTTCTCTGCATAATTGTTACAGGATGCTTAATCTTTCGTTCTTAACCACATCCTTAGATTTCCACTATGGAAATCTAACAAGAAGTTACCGATACAAGGCCACTGAAAACAACGATACTAAACAAAGTGTTAGCCAGAGTTGTACTTTTTGGTACAATTGCGCCCCTTGATTACCCGAACAACTTGTTTATTGTAGAAGTATCACCAATTAAAGGAGCAGGGAATGACAATACGTTATCTATTTTTCGTTTTCGTAATATTATGCTCTAACAGTATGATATCGCTATGCATGGCCACACCTATTGTTGTTGATTACTCAGTCACCCAAAAGACCCCGCTTACCCCATCTTCCACATTAAAGCGGACACTCTCAGACAGTTCATTATCTCAACAAGCAACTAACAGGCTAATAATCCAACAAAAAAATGATATCGCCTCTCCAGTGTCAATCAGTATAAATGTAAAAGAATTTCAACCTAACGGCGACTTTCAACCCAGTGATGCCCCTCTTCCAAACAAGGGCCCCCTACAAGAGAAAGCCCCTCTTAACCATTTTGACTTTAATTTTAATGACTTTCACCAAACCAATCCCTTAGCAGAAAACCCTACCTCACAGCAGGCCAATCAAGAAAATCAAAATAACGCCTCACTTAATTTAAAGAACATTCTAAAAGACACGGTTAAAGATAATGAAATATTAATGGAACTAGCAGAAGAAACTGTTGAAGTTTACCGTTCATTTAGAGGTTCTTCAGTTGCGAGCGGGTTTCAAACCCGCTCACCTACAGTATCCTTTGGCAATGAACCCTTTGGTAATGAATCTTATGGATCATCCCGAAATTTTTTAGACGCCCCTCCACTTATTGCAGCCCAACAACAAGCCCCAACGGCTCGACGTAGTTGGGGCGAGGAGACATTCTTTGATAAGCTGATCCAATTCTGTTTGAGTTGGAAAGGTCTGCTGACCCTTTGCGGCTTTCTCATGTTTAACTCTATTCTATTCAAACTAGTTTAGTTGGCCAGGTCGAATACTACTTTGGCCTTTCTCCCAGATAACCTATCAAGGTTTCTTTATTAACACCTGAATTAATTTCCCAAGCGTCAAACCCTGAACCAAAATTGAAAATACCACAACAATATACGTTACTGTCAAAATTGTATCTCTAATATCACCCGCTGGTAACGCCAGGGCTAACGCCACTGAAATAGCGCCACGTAAGCCACCCCAGGTTAGAATCCATTCTGCATGCCGGGTAAGTGTTTCTTTTAACCGCAACGCTCCAAGTAAAAATGTGGTGCTGGCCAAACGCGCAAGTAGAATAATTGGAATTAGCACAAAACCCACCGCCAATGTCATATGATCAAATGCTAACGCCAGCACTTCTATACCTATCAGCACAAACAATACTGCATTAAGAATTTCATCAACTAATTCCCAAAAAGTATCGAGATGCTCTCGAGAGGTATCCGACATCGCGAACATCCTACCCTTATTTCCAATCATAAGGCCGGCCACTACGATCGCCAACGGTCCTGATACATGGATATGCCCCGCCAACGTATAACCACTCACTACTAACGCTAACGTAATCAATATCTCCACCTGATAGTTATCAACCCACGTTAACATTTTGTAGCCCAGGTACCCCAATACCAAACCATATACCACACCACCAATCGCCTCTTCTGCAAACACCAAAGCAATATGCCCAACGGAAACATCTTCACCACCTTGTGCAATCCCTAACAATACGACAAAAACCACCACTGCAATACCATCATTAAATAGGGATTCTCCGGTAATTTTTATCTCTAAACTTTTTGGTGCTTTGGCTTGCTTTAAAATCCCTAGCACTGCGATAGGATCCGTCGGTGCAATAAGTGAACCAAATAACAAACAATAAATAAGGGGAATTGAAAAACCAAAAGCAGCGAAAATGTAGAAGCTCACAAAGCCAACAATAAAGGTTGTTAATAGCACACCAATGGTCGCCATCAAACCAATAGCCCACTTGCGCTCCAAAAGATCGTTTATGTTTACGTGTAACGCACCGGCAAATAACAATAAACTTAACATGCCTTTCATGACCACTTCGTCAAAATCCACATGTTGAATAAAGGTCTGTGCTTGATGTGTAACGCCATCAAAACCTGCGTACTGTAATGCCAAGAGCACAACCGAAATCGCTAGCGATATCACCATCACACCAATCGTAGTGGGTAATTTTATGAACCGATAATTGAGAAAAGAAAATAACGCAGTAATCGCAAGTATAATCGCGGTTGTATCTAACATAATGATAATTTGCCCTTTGCTTATAAAATCCGTAAGCGCGGTATTTTCCCCAATTTACCGGCAAATTTATACTGATAATTCAATTTTTAAGCAAAGAATCAACATCGAGACATAACCATACAAATAGAAAGGCTTAAGCCACACCAAACCCCTCTTAATATCGGTAAGGAAATAACACCGATATTAAGAGGGGTACATTCGACGCCCCCCCCCTAAACTTTCCTAAGATATTCTAGTGCAGACGCTTACGATCCCGATCTAGACCGCTCCAAAAAGCGTAAACTCCATCAAGCATCTCATTACCTACTCGAATGAACGCATTCTCATCAACATCAAAGGTAAAATAATAGTTCTCCAACTCTTCTTGAGTGTGGTATGCATGATTAGCCTCTATACGGCTATGCCAAGAGAAAAATGCTAAAGGTAGCTTATCAATATTATGACTGATCTTATAACGGTTAATACCTGCTACTAATTGATCCCAAAAACCTGCTGACGCCCAATGCTCCACAACATAAGATGCCGCAGTTGCTGTTTGATAATCTTCACTTCCATATAAACGAAGAAGCTCATCACAGAAGAACAACGTGCTGGGCTTTCCCCTGCCTCTCTTACCTAAAAGTCGATAATCCAATCCCAGTTTTTCTGCCATCCTTACAAGAAGTTCAAAATGTGCCGATCGAAAATGAAAACGCCCTCCCTCTATGGAGCCTTCTAACCCACCAAAATCTCGGCCTTCGACACTTGATAAACCACTATTTTCCGATTTTTTCCTCTTATTGTTAAATAATACACCCAATTCATTGGCAAGAATTTCCTTCGATGCTCGCATTTCATCAATCGTATCCGCATTGAGCATTTTATGAAGCTGAGCTATCAAAAATTGATTTGAAAAAACACTAAATTGAATAATAAAATACTTAACCTGGGCATCATTCAACTCTGCGTTGGAAAACCAATGGGTATAAGGGTTATTAGTAATCACCGAATGGGTTAGCACTTCATTGTTAATACGTTGCTGAAATGCTAAAAATGCCTCTGCTTTTTCCAACGCATAATCCCCACTATCCAATTTTCTCAGCGTTGCATTTGTTAAACCAACCAAATCGTGTTGCTCGGCAAAATCATCTAAACGAGAAGCTTGCATCATGGTTCTCCTAGCTATTGACTTTGCTTTATTTTACCTAAAACAATGGCAAGCCATAAATACCCATCAGTCATAACAAAAGTCCTGCACATTACTAAAAAATGTAAGCACATATTCTGTTTGATGTATTCATACTAGCGCTTACCTAAACGCCTTAATGCACTCGGCTTAAAGCTTCGCTTCGGAAGAACCTCATCGCCAACAGCAAGCACTTTACTCTGCCCCCCCAAAGCCCCTTGAGCATAATAGGCCTTATCCTTTAAATCATGGTGCACATCCACTACTTTAAAGATTCCAGGAAATATATGGTAGAACCTAACATAAGATGCACTGACTCTCCATAAGTCACCATTCCTATTGTAGTTCTCTGCAAGAACAGCATTCCAACTATCTTCATCAAGATATAATATGCGTTTTTTATAAGGATGTGCACTTCCTTTTTTCAACACCCCTTCAATAACCCAAACACGATGCTTTTCGTATCGCAAACTCTTAGGATTCAAATGGAATTTTGTTAAAATTGCATCACTCGGCCCATCAGACACCTGCAGATCTTCATACAATTTTTTGTTATTGTATGGGATAATCATTTCCTTTTTTCCTAACAAACGCCATTGATAACGATCTATCGAACCAATATAAATATCAACTTCGTCCGCAAAACGAATCCCTTCTGATCTTGGCATCGGTGCATCATAATCAATGCTTGGAATACGAACCACTCGACGCTGCCCCGCAAGATAACCCCATGCTTGTCTCGGGATAACACTCCCATTTACACGTTCGTGTACCAACAAGGAACTACCCGACATTTTGGGTGGATAAATAACCGTCGACAGATAATATGAATGTATTTGATCCTCTTCAGATTTATCTCGATTTTTATTATAATATTCTGACGATACTTTAACCCTACTTTTAATAACGGTAGAACGTCTATTTTCTTGAACTACCATCTCCCATGCCTTCACATCAAAAGACACACCGCGAAATGACAGCACGTGATTCCACAGCACCTCATATCCATTTTTTGGATCTGGAAACGGTATACCTGGATACGCACCAACTACGGAGCTCCCATCGTCAATCAATTTAGCACTATCTCTGTTTTTACGAATCGCGTCATATATCCAATCAAAATAGTAGGCAGGTCGATAACTAGTAAACACTGGCACTTTCATAGTTTCTGGGTATCGTTCTATTAATGCGGAAAGCGCATCGGGTAATATTGACCGGTATTGATTCATATTCGAAGCATCAATGGTATATAGTGGTTTCTCTTTCAACAATACTGATCCAAATTCCTTTTTATTTTCTAGCCCGCCCTGCCAGTTAGGAATCGACCCATCTGCATTCCCCTTGAATTCTGCGCCATAAGGTGTTTTTTCTACATCAATTGCTTTAACACTAGATATAGTTAACACATATAATATCAATACCGATATGACCAAAAATATTGTTCTTTTCATTTATCACGCTCAGTTAATACATCGCTTGTATTTTCAGCCATAACAAAACAGTCGCGGCCCTGATCTTTTGCAGCATATAGTGCTTTATCTGCGGCTTGAATCAGCGAAAACATTTTATAGCATCCCACTACGTCACTGCTTGCCACGCCCAAACTTGCTGTAAACGATAAAGCTTCAACACCAACAATCACTTCAGATTCACGAATCGCCTGCCATATTTTTCTAACCATACCAATACAATTTTCGGATGACATATTTGGCAATATAACGGCAAATTCCTCACCCCCATACCGAAAAGCCAAATCTGTTTCTCGCTCTAGAACCGTCGTTAGAATACGTCCCATATCAATAAGACATGTATCCCCTACTTGGTGACCGTAGGTATCGTTCAAGTTTTTAAAAAAGTCGATATCTATAATAATTAATGTTAACTCACTATTGGACCGACTTGCATTCTTAAGACTAAGATTAAGGCAATCATTAAAATATTTTCGATTAAATATCCCGGTCAACCCATCCGTTATGGCCAGATCAAACAATGCCTGATCTCTGGCTTTGAGTTGTATTCGCATTTCTTCAAACACACATGCCAATTGATAGAGTTCATCTCGTGTTTTTATTTCTACCTTAGTCTCAAGGTCACCATTTGACACCCGCTCAGCCGCAGAAATAAGTTGAAGCAACGAATGCTCAACACTATAAAATATTCCCATAAATAAATACATCGCGCCAAAAACCAACACACCAATAGACAACGCCCTCTGCCACAGATCTATCTTTAACTCGTTAATCCTTGCCTGATAGCGATACTGTAAATATCCAACAAGTTGATCTTGAAATTTATACATACGCCCTAATAATCGCTGACATTCAATCCTATACTCTGTATCGGACATTTCTAACTCTGGATCTAGAATAATCACATCTTCAGAAAAATCCTGCAATTCTGATATCACCTCCAACAAAGAAATATCAATCACATCCGTCTGATTTGCCGATTTAAAACGTTCAAATATCGATGACAAATTCTGCCCCATCACCAAATAGCTGGCATCAAGCCGAGTAAAGATAGAAGAAAATACTAAAACGCTTTGCGAATCTAAATAACCTTTCTCAAGAAAATATGCACCAAAACTCTCGATTTTTCCGAAATTCTCTAACGGTTCTTGAAGCTCAGCCATTAAGAATGAAGCAATGTTAAGTGATAACACATCATCATCGTTTAACAAGCCTGCTTCAGATACTACAAGCCCCCCCAACCGGTGAGCTTGTACCACTAAATCATTGACACTACCAAACACACTATAAATACTATCGCCTTCAGTGCCCCCATTAGCGCGCCCAGATATCACTGTCACCGCAAGATTACTAATCGCTAATTTTATTAAATTATTCCGAGCAATTGATGGTCTACTCTCCAATACATCCAAAGCGTCAAGCACAGCTGTTTTATGCTTATCACTATTACTGTTTATTAACGGGTTAGATTGTAATAACGTTCTAGCTCGATTATTTCTAATAACAGCAATATGCCTGCTGACTTTCTGTATATCATCAAGACGCTCCACAGCAATTAGCTTACGCTCCAACAGCTCTATTTTATGGAAATGCCCCACTGTCTCATTAATCACGACCCATATAAGAGGCACAGCAAACAATGCCGTAGCCACAGCAAATTTACTAACGTAGGTTAGCCGACTCATCAACAGTACTGCCGGAGAAAACCATGCCTCCAGTACTTTGGAGCTAAATTTATCTTTCATTCACACCAAGTCTTAACCACACTTTTGCACAGGTGATAAGAAGCACATTGATAAAAGTATAGAAGATCCTCTTCATTTAGGTGAACAATAAGGGCTTAGTCCATCCATTTTTTACCCTACTTCATGTCCCTTATGGCTCCATCTTTTAAAAATACCGAACCAAGATCACACAACTATAAAAATCTCTCAAAATAACAACCACTTAACTAGCATATAGGTAGGGAACCAATGTCTAATTTCAGCATGTAAATTGGGTCTTAAATTTATCTAATACCTTAAATGGCACTTGCTACGTTAATCATGTCATGACACCTAATGACTCCCACAAATATTGGACATTATAAGTCGCTAAGTCTATCCTCTGCGGCCAATGGCAGGCAACGTAAGATTGCTACACAGAGATAACACCTATGACACGCACCAAGCGGCTCACGCAAATCGCTATAATATTGTCTGTTCTCGCTAGTAGTGGGTGTAGCTATCATAAAGTCCAAGCATGGGAACGAGGGAATCTCGCAAACCCCGTCATGTTACGAGACGCAAACTCATCACAAGCTATCTTAGAACAACATACTTATAGCGCAAAAGAATCAACCGCAGGCGGATATAGTACGGGAGCGGGTGGTTGTGGCTGTAACTAAGAAATCTATTGTAAAGACAGCATCTATTAAAACCGATGCACTCAAAGCGTTAATGGGAGCAGCTCTTGCATTGCCCGGTATTTCAACGGCTGCAGAACAAGGTTATCGCTCAGAAGATATAGAAATTGGCGTTCATCATTCAGAATACACAGAATCTGGCGATCGCATGACAGTTAAGGCTGATCAATTATCTATTACCGGACCTATTGCTCAAAACTTTGAAGCCAATTTTAGCGCCACCCGCGACGTTACAAGCGGCGCATCTCCGGTTGTTAACTTTTTGGATGGTAACGGTAAACCCCAGCAGTTTTTGGAAACGGGCGCATCAATTAAAGATCAACGAGATATTTACGAAGGGACACTGTCTTACTACGGTGATAACAGTCTATCGAGTATTAAGTTGGGCACATCCGAAGAGGATGATTATACATCCGATTATTTCAGCGTAAGCCACAGTATCGATTTTAATCGTAAACTCTCCAGTTTGACCTTTGGTTATGGCCACAGTGATGACGATGTATGGAACTCATACAACCCCAGTGTTTTACTAGAAGAGCCTTCTATTTTTAATACACGGCAAAAGGATGAGTTCCATATTGGCTTTGGTCAAATCATTAATAAAAACACGACCCTTCAACTTGCCTTAACCTATGTAGACAGCAGTGGTTTTTTATCAGACCCGTATAAGAAAAGCTTTGTTGTTGACGAAGCAATTTTTGACTTTCGCGATATCAATATTGATATCGCGGGGATTTTTCGATTTTTGGTAGATTCGGGTGCTATCCGTTTTCTAAATAATTCAGGTATAACAAAAATACTCAATGAATCCCCGTTAATTTCCATCCCCTTTCTATCTGAAAATGTTTTAGGTGTCACCAAAGACAACCGCCCAGAAAAACGTGAACAGTGGATTTCATTACTACGCATGAGCCACTACTTCAAAAGCACTAACTCCGCATTACATACGGATTATCGTTACTCCGACGACAGCTGGGGCGCTTACTCACACACCCTTGAATTCAAATGGAATATCGGATTAGGCCTAGGCTGGCAAGTTTCTCCCGGCCTTCGATTTTACTCACAACACAGTGCGTTTTTTTACGACACTTTTTTTGAAACCATTCCCGATCATGGTTATCTCAGCAGTGATTATCGTCTAGCGGGGTTTGGCGCATTTTCAAAAAAACTGGAAATATCAAAAGAATTTGGTCGTGATTTTACCGTATACCTTCATTACGAAGAATACGAACGACAATACGATTATGAACAAGGTGGGCAAACAAATGGGGACCCACTAGATGATTTCGAATTTAGAACCTTTAGTGTAAGCTTTGATGTGCGCTTCTAAAACACAACACAGTCCTAGCCATTTTGATTTTAAAGCGATGGGGTCCCCATGCACCATCACGGTCTATACCGGTGATGCATTAATCGCCATTAACGCGATACAAAAAGCAACAGCCGAAATTAGTCGCTTAGAAAATAAATTTTCACGTTATATAAAAAACAATGTATTAGATCACGTCAATCAAGCCGCTCAAAAAGGCACTTATGTTGACGTCGACGATGAATTTATATCATTGCTAAATTATGCTGATACCTGCTATCAGCAAAGCAATGGTTTATTTGATATAACGGCAGGTGCGTTACGCCAAGTATGGGATTTTTCTCAGAACAATTTACCCAGCGATGCAGACATCCGCGATGTACTACAACATATAGGCTGGCAACACGTCAAAATCGACAATAACCGAGTGCATTTTTTAACGCCTAATATGGAGTTGGATTTTGGTGGTATTGTAAAAGAATATGCCGCAGACAGTGCTGCTAATATCTGTGCTAGCCATGACATTCAACACGGACTGATTAACTTGGGCGGAGATATCAAAGCTATCGGACCTCACCCTAATGGTAAACCCTGGCAGATCAATATCCGTGATGCGCGCAACCCTGATCAACACAAAGGGGTAATCGAACTATACAACGAAGGTTTAGCGACAAGTGGTGATTACGAACGTTTTATTGAAATTGATGGCCAACGCTATAGCCACATTTTATCACCCAAGACGGGCTGGCCGGTAAAGGGATTAACGTCAGTAACAGTGAAAGCACCTCAATGTGTTATTGCGGGCTCTGCCTGCACCATCGCTATGCTTATGGAACATGACGGTATCGATTGGCTTAATGCGCTAGGAGTGGAATGCCTGTGGCAAGACTAGGGTCCCCGCCATAAAAAGACAATAAAAAACGGTAAGCCGTTCGACCAATGCCATATTTCAACATTAACCTCACCACTTACCGTTTCTATTAGCGCAACTAACGAACGCCAATAACGTAAAATTGTTATCGCAATTTAAACAATTGCCAACAATTCAACATCAAATACTAATGTTGCGAATGGGCCAATGGCACCACCGGCACCTTGCTCACCGTAAGCAAGACCGTAAGGTACTGTTAAGCGCCACTTTGAACCTACAGGCATTAACTGTAACGCCTCAGTCCAACCAGCAATAACGCCGTTTACTGGAAATTCAGCAGGCTCGCCACGATCGTAAGAGCTATCAAATACCGTACCGTCTAACAATGTACCGTGGTAATGAGTACGAACAGTAGATTCAGCAACAGGCTTCTCACCGTCTCCTTCTGCTAGAATTTCGTACTGTAGACCAGATTCAAGGACAACAACACCGTCTTTCTTAGCATTTTCAGCAAGAAATGCTTCGCCAGCAGCAGTGTGCTCTTTAGAGTCTTCAGCTTGTTTCTCTTGCATAACGGCGCTAATTTCGCGGAATGCAGCATCTAGATCAGCAGGGTCAACGGCCAATGGCTGGTCGTTTAATGCATCGGCTAGGCCTGCAAGTACATCATCAATAACCATTCCATCAAATGGGTTTTGCTTAAGTTGATCACCCATTTGGCGACCGATACCGTAGCTTACGCGCGCTTCGGAAGTTGTATATTTTTCAGTCATATCTTCTCTCAATCTATCTAATGTATTGTGTAAATGTATCGTATGAATGATTCAAAAGGGTGTTACTCAACGTGCAGAACAGAGCCTGAGGCGCATTCTATCATCCATAAAGCGTTTTTACACATAGGGATTTATACAGTCAATCTAACGCTTTTGACCAAACAAAATCACATCACTGTCCGCATTCCACTGGGAGTATTTGACCATAACATCAACAAACCATGATGATTCCAATAAATCCGCCAACCAGCGTAGTACATTGGGGTACGGGGCCTGATCGAACCAAGGCTTATCAACATGAGCAAACTGACGAATAAAGGGGAATATTGCAACATCCGCTACGCTAAGTCTGTCAGCCATAAGATATCGCTGACAGGTGAGCCTCTGCTCCAACGTAGCGATAAACACCTCTGCTTGCTCACGGTAATAGCTCGCAGGATACTCAGGGAACCGATCTGCATACTTATAATGATCCAACCAATGCTTAAATTGTCCGTCGTTTTGATCAATAAGAACCATTACCTTTTTTAGCTCAGTGTCATGCAACAACCACTTTTCTGGGTCAGATTGGCGTAACGCCCATAACATAATGTCTAAACTTTCATCAATCACTTGTCCTTCAACGGTCACCAACACGGGTACGGTTGCTTTTGGAGAAAGCTCCCGCAGCTCAACCGGCTTATCCCTCAACACGACTTCTCGAAGCTCCACTTCCATTCCACTGCCGTAAAGTGCCAACCTTGCCCGCATAGCGTAAGGACAGCGACGAAAAGAATAAAGCAGTGGATAAGCGTTTGTTAGCGATTGATTCATCGATTTGGGCATTTGCATACATTACCTTACGTCTGTAACCAATAAGAGATTGTGAAATCATAGAAATGAACGGAGCGATATACTACTCTAATGGCATACCCCTTAGAAGCAGCCCTATTATTATGAAGGAAACTCTACATTACTGCCTAATCTGCCTTGGATGGATCTGTGTCGTATTGGGCGTTGTAGGCATTTTTCTCCCCTTGCTGCCCACCACACCCTTTATTTTACTGGCGGCATGGTGTTTCGCAAAATCATCCCCTCGATTCCACCACTGGCTTATCTCTCACCCTAAACTGGGCCCAATTGTTCACACATGGCAAAGTGGCGAAGGTATTTCTCGTACCCTTAGGAATCGAGTGTTGGCTGTAATGTGGGCAAGTATGCTTCTGTCGATGTGGATTGTCGGTAAATGGTGGTCTGTTGCATTACTTAGCTGCATCGGTGTCGCGGTAAGTATCTATATTTTGCGACAACCCATCGCCAAGCCAACACCGTCAGCATCCAAGGAACCCACTGAAGACATTAAAAGTACTGAAAAAATCTCGCTCGCACAACAAGGCGAGAAATAGAACCCCCTCGAATCTGTCAATATAATTCGCTTACGTTGCTGTAACGAATATGACCTATTAACGGTCAGATAAAAACCCTAATTTCTGAAACACCGGCTCAGGCAACCAACGTACTACCCACATAACAAACCACCAGTACCCAGGTATGTAATGCACATAATGACGACTTTCAAATGCTTGAACAATTTTTTCTGCCACCGTGTCTATTGTTGAAAAAGTAACGTTCTTTTCATGATCGACCGTCATCGGTGAATCCACTGGGCCTAACTTAAACGTATATACCTCCAGCCCCGAGCCCCATCTCACCGATCTCAGCCCTTGTAAGTATATATTTAACGCACCTTTAGCAGCACCATAAGTATAGTTTCGAGGGCGCCCTCTATCCCCAGCGACACTGGTAATCACACCAATCTTCCCGGCAGACTGGTTTGCCATCAATGTTGTTAATGTCACCAATTGTGCAACAACCGACGTATAATTTACCTCAATAACCGTTAATGCTTCCTCTACACTGGCTTCGCTTAATATCTGATCACCAATAACACCATGGGCTATTAATACATAATCAAACGACCCCATTACCTCAAAGGCCTTACGTATACACAACTTTGTTGCAGATAAATCAACAAAATCCACACTGTCGGTACCAACAACCGTCTCGCCAAGCCTCTGTGACACTGTCTGAATAACATCCTCACGCCGACCTATTAAATAGATTTGATGTGATTGCTCCTTTGTAGACGCCTCGGCATAAAGCTCTGCTATCCGACCTGCCACTGCCGATGTGGCTCCTAGAATCAAAATTGTCGACATAATCACCTCGCCTTTACATTGTTACTACATTGCTGTTACTAAATTGTTATTGCTACAGAAGAATCTTACGAGAAGATTGTCTTCACTTCCCTACCTGCGGTAAAGTGTTTTCCACATGAACGATCAAAAAACAAGGCCCATCCTAATGACCTCAGTTCAACCACTGCCCCCGCGCAGCACCCGCATTACACGTATACTGACCAAGACCACATCGGTTGTTTTATTATTGTTGTCTTGCTCCTTATCCCATGTGTATGCCAGTACATTAAGTAATATAAAAGAAAAAGGTTACATTGCCTGCGGTGTTAGCCAAAGTTTACCTGGTTTTTCTTACATTGAAAAAGACGGTAAATGGACAGGCCTGGACGTGGACTTTTGCAAAGCCTTAGCGGCAGGCATTTTTAACGACAGTTCAAAGGTGCGATATTCCGCTCTATCTGCAAAAGAGCGCTTTACCGCTTTACAGTCCGGTGAAATTGACGTGTTATCACGCAACACAACCTGGACAGCCTCACGGGATACCAGCTTGGGTGTTCACTTTGTAGGCGTTATCTATTATGACGGCCAAGGGTTTATGGTACGTAAGGACTTAGGCGTCAACTCCGCACTTGAATTAGATGGCGCCACATTATGTACCAACACAGGAACCACGACAGAGCTGAATATGTCTGACTACTTTCGTGCCAACAACATGCAATACAAGCCGGTTGTCTTTGAAAAATACGACGAAGTGTTAGCTGCTTATGAAGCCGGACGTTGTGATGTGTTAAGCACAGACCAATCAGGTTTATTCTCCCAGAGAATTCGCCTAAAAGATGCTAACGCTCATAAAATATTGCCCGAAATCATTTCCAAAGAACCTTTAGGGCCTGCGGTAAGACAAGGGGATGATCAGTGGTTTAATATTGTAAAGTGGACGTTATACGCGTTGCTTGAAGCAGAAGAGTTACATATCACGAAAAAAAGTCTTATGTTAAAAAAACTACCCACTAAACCCAAAGAAAGACGTTTTTTGGGGTACGACGGCAATATCGGTGAAAATTTAGGGCTATCCAACGCGTGGGCTAGACAGGTTATTCAAACTCTTGGGAATTACGGGGAGATCTATGAAAAGAATATCGGCAAACATTCTCCACTAAATATCCCTAGAAAACATAACAACCTTTGGACACAAGGTGGCTTACACTACGCCCCACCCTTTCGCTAGGTCGCTCACTGCATGTTTATAAAACAGTCCGCCAAATTGCGCGCTTGGTTATATCAAGCGCTTTTTATTATTGGCCTTGTTGCTATCTGTTGGTTACTCATCGATACCTTACTGGGAAATCTAGCCCGGCAAGGTATTGTTACCGGACTAGATTTTTTAGATAACAATGCTGGGTTTGGTGTCATCTTTAGTTTAATAGATTACAGTGAATCGGATTCATACGGCCGTGTATTTTTTGTTGGTTTACTGAATACATTACTCGTCGCAGGTCTTGGAATTTTATTTTCAACCATGCTGGGCTTTTTACTCGGTATTGCGCGCCTTTCACACAATTTCCTGGCACGCAATATCGCCTCTGCGTACATTGGCCTGTTTCGAAATGTACCTTTATTATTACATTTATTTTTTTGGTATTTTGCTGTCCTTCAACCCTTACCTGGCCCCAAACAAAGTTTACATATTGCAGACACCTTTTTCCTAAATAATAGAGGATTGTATGTTCCCACACTAGTAGACAATGCCAATACCACTACCTGGCAATATACGATAGGAATATCGTTAATCCTCGTTATGATTGCTTTTCTGATATCTGCTAACAAAAGAAGAAATGGTGACAAAAGTAGTGACGAAAATAGCAGCCAAACTAGAAATCTAAATAACAACGAGAATAGCAACACAGCGAATACTAAAAAAATTATCGGGTTGTTAGCATTCGCCTGCATCTTACTAAGTATTTTTATCGGCAGCCCTTACGATCTCAATGCCCCAATTTTTGGTCGGTTTAATTTTTCTGGCGGCACCGTTATTATTCCAGAACTTATCGCTCTTGTACTGGCATTATCTCTCTATACGGCAGCATATATTGCAGAGATAGTTCGTGCCGGCATCGAATCTGTACCCAAGGGTCAAAAAGAAGCCGCACTCTCATTAGGATTATCACCCTCTGACAGTTTACGTTTTGTTATCATTCCACAAGCATTACGCCTTATCATCCCCCCGCTAACCAATCAGTATTTAAACTTAACCAAGAACTCATCCCTTGCTGCTGCTATTGCTTATCCCGACCTGGTTTCTATTTTTGCCGGCACCGTACTCAACCAAACCGGACAAGCCGTCGAGATCATCGGCATTACGATGCTTGTATACCTATCCATCAGTGTTGCTATATCTCTTATCATGTCTCTTTACGAGAAAAAATTCCGTTGGAGCCAGTGATGAGTACAGTAATCAATGCCATCAAAAGCACCTTAAAATCTAACGCCCAATGGATGCACAAAAATCTATTTCGCAGCCTCATCGACGGTATTATCACACTGTTGCTTTGTATGTTCGTTATGTGGTTTTTCCCTCCATTGCTTGATTGGTTTATTCTACAGGCCAATTTTATTGGTGAAGGTAGTGAGCAATGCACTAACGATGGGGCTTGCTGGATATTTGTTCGTGAGTTTCTTCCTCAATTTATTTTTGGGTTTTACCCAGAAGAGTCCCGCTGGCGATTAATAACCGCCGTTATTATCGCAATCGTTTTTATCGGGTTATGGATAGGATTTAAGAAAAAAACTCACAAAATTTTTACGCTTGTACTCATCATCAGCTATCCAATTATTGCCTTTATATTACTTTATGGCGGTGTGTTTGGTCTTGTCGTCATAGAAACCCATCAATGGGGGGGGCTATTTCTCACCTTAGTTATTGCTATTGTTGGCATTGCAGGTGCGTTTCCTTTAGGTATAGCCCTTGCCCTAGGACGACAAAGCAACTTACCGATTATTCGAGCATTCTGTCGGTTGTTTATTGAATTATGGCGAGGTGTTCCGCTCATTACAGTGTTATTTATGGCGTCCGTTATGTTACCCCTGTTTTTACCCCAGGGTTTGGATATCGATAAATTACTCAGAGTCCTTATCTGTATTATGTTATTCGCCAG
>CAJXZM010000136.1 GCA_913063125.1 uncultured Gammaproteobacteria bacterium
AAAATTTGGTCTATGAGACATGGAAACCTGATATTTTTTAGGAAGTTGGCATACAATGATTAGAGTTAACTCTAAGAAGGCACTTGTATGCCTTGTAAATTGTAACAACGCCAAATTGAAATAGGGTGTCAATGAAAGTTCGAAGTTACATAGCTGTAGGGGTCATCTCCTTTCTGATGTTTGTCGTTGCTTTGTTTCCAGCCAATTTGGTTTGGAACTCGGTTGCTTCTTCTGTGGCGAGTGTTGTGCCAGGGAAAGTGCAAACCGTAGGTGGAACAATTTGGGATGGTTTTATTGTTGTGGACCTTCGTATAGGAAGCATTAAGGGTTTACATCTAGCAAAATGGCAGGTGCACCCTTTGAATCTTCTGCTTGGGGAAGTCTCCTTAGATTTGATGGTTGAAAGTGAAGGATTGAGAGCGTCTGGCGATGTTTACATTGGATTGTTAGGGAAGGGGATTCAGGATCTTACTGGTCAGATATCTGCCTCTGTGGCTAAGCCCATCTTGAAGCAGTTTGATGCAAGTGCTGAAGGTAGCTTGAATTTTGACGGTTTAACGGTAGCAATGTCAGGAGATGAGATTTCTGATGCATCCGGAGTAATTAGTTGGGATGGAGGGAAGGTAAGTTATCGCTCAGGAAGGTCTACTCAAACGGTTGATTTTCCCGCCGTAGTTGGGACTTTGACGGAGAGTGAGGGAAGCCTGAATCTATCCTTAATCGAAATGAAAGGTAAAAAAGCATTAGGGGAAGCAATGTTGCGCCCTGATGGTATTGGTGGTGTCAAAGTGTTGCAGCGAGCGATGACATTGGCGGGCTTTTCATCTTCGCCCGGAGATGATGATAAGGTGCTCTTTAATATTCAGAGGCCCTTGTTTTAATATAGTACTGCCAATGAAAACGTTGGTAATGAGTAAGTGGGAAGTACAAACAAATTGCAGGTTTTTACAAAATAAAACAGACCCTGATGCGATGAACAGGGATACTTAACATTATAGTGTTTATCTGAAAGTAGGAGTGAATTGTGGCCGCAGAAGCTGCTTCCACTAACAAATCGTTGGATCGTCTTGCTACATGGGTATGTGTTGGCTTGGTGCTTGCCATTAGTTATGTTTTAGTGAAAATTATATTTTTTACTCTAGACCCACAAGTGTCTGCGATAGTACCGAGTATATATGGCGATACTAATCAAGTTGGAGTGGTTGCAAAGCGGCCTGCTGATAAGACTTCTGTGGATCCCAGTGCGATCCCGTTGTGGAATCTATTCGGTAAAGTAGGTGTGCAAAAGAAAACAACTACTGTGGAAGATGTAGTCGCGCCAACAACTCGTTTGAAACTCGTGTTGATGGGAGTGTTTGCTCATAAAGATGAGGATAGGTCTACCGCCATTATCTCTGAGCAGCGTAAACCTGGAAAACTATTTCATATTGGCGATAAAGTGCCAGGGAATGCAACGTTGGCTGCAGTATATGAAGATAGAGTCTTGCTTAATACCCGAGGTAAATTGGAGACGCTGTACTTTTCAAAGACAAAGACGGCAAGCAAGTCATCGCGCTCTTCTAGTTCAAAGAGTTCCCGTTCGTCAAAGTCTACACGGTCGTCTCGTACTTCTCGCTCATCGGGTGCAAATAAGGCGTCAGGGATTTCGAAAATGATGCGCGGGGGGCCTTCATCACCAGGGCAGATAGCTTCGATTATCGGAGAAGAGTTAGGCCAGAATGCCGTTGGCGCCCTAAAAGAACTGGGGTTAGAGCAGAATAATGGGAATGGTTATAAAATCAGCAATGGTAGTAATCCGTTGTTTTCGGCTTTAGGTGTTAAGCCGGGAGATGTTATTTTATCAGTTAACGGTATGTCGATAGGTGATCCAGAAACAGACATCAAGGCGATACCGGAAGCTCTGGAAGGTACTGGTGGTAGTTGTACTATTGATATTCAACAATCGAGTGGTCGTCAGTTCAGTCAAACGTTCCCATGTGGTGGGTTATAGTGGGTTGTGTAATGAGCGGTAAGGTTATGATGAACATGACAAGCGTTTTGGACAGTGGAAATAAGCGAATGAGAAAAATAATCACAACATATCGTATTTTGATGGTCCTCTGCATTGGATTGATGTTTGCCCCGTTGAGCTATGCTGAAGAGCAAGATACGTGGAAGGTCAATATGAAAGAGGCGGATATCCGTAATTTCATAGAGCAGATATCTGATATCACAGGGTATAGCTTTGTTGTGGACATGCGAGTTAAAGGTAAGGTAACGGTTGTTTCTCATGCTGATATGACAGCCGATGAAATATTTTCAATGTTCCAGTCTGTACTTCGTGTGCACGGTTATGCGTCTATTAAATCTGGATCCATATACAAAATTGTTCCGACTCAGGGTGCTAAGCAGGATAACTTGCCGCTTGCTGGTGGTGGCGATCGTTCAGAACGTATGATTACTCGGGTAATTTCGGTAGAAAATACCAATGCAGTTGAATTAGTTCCTATTTTACGCCCGATGGTGCCGCAATACGGGCACCTTGCTGCTGTAACCTCTGCCAATGCGTTGATCATCAGTGATCATGCTTCCAATATTAACCGTATTATGAATATCGTCAAGCGCATTGATAGTGCTGAGAGTGAAGAGATAGAAGTTGTGCAGTTAACCCATGCTTGGGTAACCGATGTTGTAAAACTATTGGAAGAGCTTACTCCAGTAGAAACAGGGGGAAAGAAGCGTGGTAAGTCTAGTGGAGCAGCGCGAGTTCGAGTTGTTGCGGAAGAGCGAACAAATCGTCTGATTCTTCGTGGTGAGAAATCAGCTCGTGCGCGTGTTAAAGGACTTATTAAAGACCTGGACCAGCCCGTTGAAGCTCGAGGGTCTACCCAGGTTATTTATTTACGTCACGCGGATGCAACAAAAATTGCAGAGATATTAAGGGGTGTTGTAACCGGAAAAGCGGTATCTCTCAATAAATCTAAACCGAGTACAAGTCGCGGACGAACGACAACAACGTCTCGCTCGTCGTCCTCATCTAGCGGTACAAATGCTAACGGGATCACTATTCAGCCAGATGAAACGTTAAATGCATTGGTGATAAAAGCAGATCCATCCGATATGGCTGAGATTCGTAGTATTATTGACCAGCTTGACGTACGGCGAGCACAGGTATTGATAGAAGCTGCAATCATTGAAATTACCGGTACGGTAGGTAAAGGCTTTGGTGTTCAGTGGGGTGCTGTTGACGATCAAAGCCTGATTGGTGGCGTAAACTTTGGCAATGTTGGTAATAGCCTTAACTCAATTATTGCTGCGGCAACTGACTCAGCGTCTGGGGCGGCTACGGGGTTGGCGAGTGGTATTACGCTTGGAGGTGGTAAGGTTGGCAGCGAGGGGAAAGTTGAGTTTGCAATGATTCTTCAAGCAATTAGTAGTGCGACTAATACTAATTTACTCTCTACTCCAAGTATTATGACGCTGGATAATGAGGAAGCATCGATCATTGTTGGTGAGAATGTTCCTTTCGTGACCGGCAGTCAACTAAGCTCCAGTGGAGATAACCCATTTCAAACAATAGAACGTAAGGATGTCGGTTTAACACTGAAGATAACCCCGCAGGTAAGTGCAGGGAGTACCATTCGTCTGCAGGTAGAGCAGGAGACATCTAACGTGACGGCCACGGCAGAATCTATTAATGCCACCGATGTAGTTACCGCTAAGCGAGAAATCAAAACAACGGTACTTGCAAATGATGGGCAGATCATAGTGCTTGGTGGATTGATGAGAGAGGATATTGAGACCAGTGAAAGTAAGGTGCCGTTATTGGGGGATATTCCGTTATTAGGTGTGCTATTTAGAAGTACTCAGAGAAAACATGTTAAACGAAATCTTGTCGTATTGTTGCACCCTACAATCATCCGAAATGCGGAACGTGCTGATGCAGTAACTGCGCGTTATTACGCGCGAGCTAAAACAGTCCAGTTGGAGCTAGATGATGTCGGCAACTTAACTGCTATCGGGGAAGATATTTACCCAGATGAAGTGAAATCTCTGATAGAACAGGGTTTGAAAACATACAAGCGTTCTGGGGGGGCTACAGAATAAGAGCAGCTTGTATTAGGAGATACGGAAACGAAAAAGGAGCCAAATGGCTCCTTTTTTTATGGGTAGAATAAAGATGTTGTAAACGTAATTGATGTAGACCACTATCAAGGTAGTAAAGCCTTGAGGGAAAGGTTTTGCCTTAATGAGATGTATCACAAGATACCCGGAGGGCATATGACAAAAGTATTGATTGTAGGGGCCGGTGCCGTAGGGCAAGTGTATGGTCATTATTTACAACGAGGCGGGGCAGAGGTCTCCTTTTTCGTGAAGCAGAAATATAAAGAAGCATGTGAACAGGGTTTTTCTTTGTATCGAAGCCGTAGGGTTGGTTTATCAGAACCTGAGCGCTTTAAGGCAGAGTCTATCTTGACCTCTTATGATGAAGTTGCGGATAACCAGTGGGACCAAGTTTGGATTGCTATTGCTTCAACTGATTTGCGTGGGGAATGGTTAGATGCACTCAAGAATGCGATAGGTACAGCAACGTTAGTGATGTTGCAGCCCGACTTAGATGATAGAGACTATGTCTTAGAAATATTTCCATCTGAGCAGTTGGTGTATGGGTTGGCAAATTTTTTAAGTTATCAAACGCCGTTGCCTGACATGCCTAGTCACCATCGTGATTATGATAAAAAAGGCGTGGCCTATTTGTTATTACCGATGATGTCAGGGGAGTTTTCTGGGAATCCAGAGAGGTTGCCTGGTATTTTGGATGCGCTTGCGGACGGCCGTTTTCCCGTAAAAATACAACAAAATGTCCCTCGTATTTATGCTGACCGATCTGCGATGATGATTCCACTTATTGCATTGTTAGAAGTTAATACGTGGTCAATTGAACGGCTTCGTAATAGTGAATTATTGGATACCAGTGTCGACGCAGTACAAGAAGCGTTAAGTGTTGTTGCTGCTAAATTTCATCGCCCACTTAATTTAACCGAAAGGTATTTTAGCGCTGGGTGGTTAAAAGTGGGGCTTCCGTTTATTCGTTGGTTGGCTCCTATGGATGTAGAATCTTTTTTGAAATACCAATTTCAAAAAACCTCAGGACAAACCCGGTTTATGTTGCAGCATTTTATCGTGCAAGGGGAAAAAGAAGGTAAAAATGTTTCGTCACTACGCACCTTGTTGGAGCGCTTGCCAGTAACACCAGAACACGATGATTTTGACTCTGTGCCAGCAGTGTAATATTTTAATATACGTTGAGGGACGGCAGGTCTAGGGCGTCACTTTGATCATGAAGCTCTGCGAGAAACTGCTGCCAATAGTTTTCAGTATTAAACCATGGAAAGCAAAGTGGAAACGCTGGGTCAGACCAGCGTTTTGCTAGCCAGCCTGCATAGTGAATAATTCGTAATGTGCGCAAAGGCTCGACAAGTTGCAGTTCTGATAAATTAAAATCATGAAATTCACGATAGCCTTCTATGATTTCACTTATTTGTTGGCTTTGGTTTTGCCTATCCCCTGATAATAACATCCATAAATCTTGCACTGCCGGCGCTGTTCTACAGTCATCAAAATCTACAAACCATGGTCCTGTATCTCTGTTCCATAGGATGTTCCCAACGTGACAGTCTCCGTGGCTACGTATCCACGCTAGGTTGTCGGCTTGTGCAAAGGCACTTTTACATTTTGCACTTAGTTGCTCAATAATACGTTCAAATTCTTTGGTTTGGTAAGAGGGGATAAACCCCTGTTCTAATAGCAGTGTTGCAGGTTCAATCCCATAGCTTTCAACGGATATACTAGGTCTATGTTGAAAGGATTTAGCGCTTCCTGCTTTATGGATACGGCCAATTAATCGACCGAGGCGGTATATTTGGTCAAAGTCGTCGGGTTCTGGTGCTTGGCCTCCTTGGCGGGGGAATATGGAGAATCGATACCCAGAAAATTGATGTAAGGTATTTCCATTATCATCTTTTGTTGGGGGGATAACGGGCAGATCGGTGTCTGCAAGTAATTGGGCAAACTGGTGCTCTTCAGTGATTTGTTCGTCAGTCCAGCGAAGAGGGCGATAGAATTTCGCGATTATAGGGGGGTGTTCATCAATACCCACTTGGTAAACGCGATTCTCATAGCTGTTTAGCGCGAATACACGGGCGTCAGAAATCAAGCCTAAGGATTCGATTGCTTGTATTACAATATCGGGCGTTAAATTGTCGTAGTTAGATTCAAGCATAAAGCATCCATTTTGATGTTGCGATTAATGCTTTTAGATCGCAACGTCAGATAAGTAAGTCAGATAAAGATGTCAAATGTAATAATCAATCTGCCTCAATAATGATCGCGATCATATCACAGAAATCACGGAGTCCTTGCAAGGGCCCAAACAATCACATCTTGGACGCCAGCTTCAAGAAGTAGCTTTGACAATGTATTGGCCGTAGCACCGGTTGTAACAACATCATCAACAATAGCAACGCGATAATAATTAGGTAGCGAGGAGGCGCCCGTTTTTGTGATTGAAAAGACATTTGCCAAATTAATAAGGCGCTCTGATGCAGAGAGAGCTTTTTGTTGTTCTGAATGGTTGCGCTTGGAAATGAAGTTTGATGCAGAAGGTATAGAAAGCTGGTTGGACAATGTCTTGGCGATAATTTGTGTAGGGTTATATCCTCGTCGATTAATGCTCTTGCGGTGAGAAGGAACGGGTATGATCAGCTCGGGAGGGTTGTTTTGGATTGAACTATCGTTTGAAAGTGAATAGGCGAGTAATTGCCCTAACGCTTTCCCCATCGGTGGGTTTTGTTTGTCTTTGAACTTAGTGATGAGGCGGTTAATTGGGAATTGGTAGCAAAATGCCGTTCTTGTTGTGCTAAAAAAAGGGCTGGAACTTAGACATTGTCCGCAAACATCCTGTTGGTCGTTTATTGTTGGGAGCGGCAATGCACATTGGTTACAATATTGTCTGTTCCAAGGTAAATCTTCTAAGCAGTGCTTGCATATATTTGAAATATAAGCATTTTTTAGTCGGCAGAGCATGCATTTCGACATGGGTTAAATATCTGTTTTGGTTGTTTTTTGTTCCGCTGTAAACCGGGTGGCTTTCGGCTGGTTGACACGCAGTGCCTATCACGTATGATTGGCGCAATAATGCGACTCATCGTTCACGAGCTGGTGAGTCATTGAAGATAGGTCTCATATATAGACCTAATCATATTAAGAAAAAGTGGAAAAATAACGCTTTTATTTGTCTTTAACGGAGTTGCTATGAATCAGCCAATGGCTATTAATCCCGCTGCAGAAATTCGCCATGACTGGAGCTTAAAAGAATTAGAAGCATTATTTGAACTACCTTTTAGTGATCTAATGTTCCGCGCACAAACGGTGCATCGTCAGTATCACGATCCTAATGCAGTGCAGATTAGTACATTGTTGAGTATTAAAACGGGAGCTTGCCCTGAAGATTGTAAGTATTGCTCCCAGAGCGGCCATCACAATACAGGGTTGGAAAAAGAAAAGTTGATAGCGATAGAGCGGGTTGTGCAAGAGGCTAAAGCTGCTCAAGAACAAGGTGCGTCGCGTTTTTGTATGGGGGCTGCATGGCGCTCCCCTCGCGAAAAAGATATGGCTTACGTGCTGGAGATGGTTAAGCAGGTGAAATCTCTAGGCCTTGAAACATGTATGACCCTGGGTATGTTAGATCAAGATCAAGCTAGCGAGTTGGCTGACGCAGGGCTGGATTATTACAACCATAATCTTGATACGTCCCCAGAGCATTACAACGCAATTATCACGACGCGCACATATCAGGATCGTCTGGATACATTGTCGAATGTACGAGATGCCGGAATGAAAGTGTGTTGTGGTGGGATTCTTGGTTTAGGTGAAGCTCGAAAAGACCGAGCAGGTCTCTTAAAGCAGTTAGCTAATCTGCCAGAACACCCTGAGAGTGTACCTATCAATATGTTGGTTAAAGTGGAAGGTACACCATTAGAAAATGCAGCTGACGTCGATGAGTTTGAATTTATTCGAACGATCGCAATTGCCCGGATCATCATGCCAAAATCGTTTGTACGTTTGTCTGCTGGCCGTGAAAGCATGAATGATCAAATGCAGTCCTTGTGTTATTTGGCAGGGGCGAATTCAATTTTTTATGGCGAAAAGCTATTAACAGCAGATAATAACAAAGCATCAAAAGATATGGAGTTGTTTGATCGGTTAGGTATTTCACCGTTAAAAATTGGCCAAGCAGTATCTGACGATACGCATGAGGCTGTCTTGCTATCTGCTATTAAAGACGAAACAACGAAGCACCTTTATACCGATGCGACTGCATCAGCGAAGTAATATGTTGGAAGGCTATGCATGTCAGTTATATCGCAAAAACTAGCCAATAAAAAGCGACAAGGCTTGTATCGCACGAGACGAGTCTTGTCATCTCCGCAGCAACCAATGGTACGTGTGGATGATGTAAATTACTTGGCCTTTTGCAGTAATGATTACCTAGGTTTAGCCAATCACCCCCGTGTTGTGACAGCATTTAAGCAAGCAGTTGACCTATATGGGGTTGGAAGCGGAGCATCACATCTTGTGCTGGGGCATAGCAAGGTACATCACCAGTTAGAAGAAGCGCTGGCTGAAAAAGTAGGAAGAGATCGTGCATTGTTGTTTTCGTCAGGATATATGGCGAACGTGGGGGTGATTAATGCGTTGGTCGACACAGGTGATACGGTTTTTGAAGACAAGTTAAACCATGCGTCATTATTAGATGGAGGTTTGATTTCGAAAGCAAAGTTTCAGCGTTATTTGCATAATGATATGGAAAGTCTGCGCGGTAAGTTGTGTGATGACAAGGTTAAGGTAGCCGGGAATAGTAAGCTTGTTGTAACTGATAGTGTGTTTAGTATGGATGGTGATATTGCACCATTAACCGATATTTCTGTAATATGCCAACAGCAAAAAGCCATGTTAATGGTTGATGACGCTCATGGTTTTGGCGTGATGGGTGATAGAGGTGCTGGTGCGTTAAATGCCAATGGATTAACGCAGAGCGATGTTCCCGTGTTGATGGCAACGCTTGGAAAAGCGTTAGGTACCGCAGGCGCATTCATTGCCGGCAGTGACGAGTTGATTGAATATTTAATACAAGAAGCTCGTACCTATATTTACACCACAGCATTACCGCCAGCGATTGCGGCGGCGACACTGGAAAGTTTGCAATTACTTGTTGATGAAAATTGGCGGCAGGATAAATTACAACAGTTGATACAGCGTTTTCGCAGTGGTGCTCAATCGTTGGGGTTGAACGTAATGGCATCAAGTACTGCAATACAACCCATACTGGTGGGTGAGCCTGATAAGGCGTTAGCAATGAGTCAAAAATTGCAGGATCAGGGCTTGTTAGTGACGGCGATACGGCCTCCTACTGTTCCAAAGGGTACTGCGCGATTACGCGTCACGTTAAGTGCAGGCCATTCTGAAGAAAATATAGACCAGTTGTTGGAGGGCTTTTCTTCTTTGTAGGTAGCATTAGTAGATAACTATATTGTCGGATAATCTCTACATCTTGCTAACGGTCTTGAGTAAAGCGTTTTGTTTCCGAACGGGTTTTGAAATTCATAAGATTCTATAAAGGTAGTACTAATGGCATTAACGCTTTATCACGACATATACCAATGCACCGGTGTGGCAGAGGGTGAAGATGTACCTGAAATGGTGCTTATTCATGGCTGGGGATTACACAGCGTTGTGTGGGATAATATTATGCCAACATTGCTGGAAAAATTTAAAGTGACGGTTATAGATTTGCCTGGTTTTGGTCGAAGTCCGGTGCCAGGAGGGGAATATGACGTTAATTATCTAACTGAACATGTGTTAGCCGTTGCTCCAAATAATGCTATTTGGCTAGGTTGGTCACTGGGAGGCATGATTGCGCTTAATGCGTCTATCCGTTTTCCTGAGCGGGTACGTGGCCTTGTAACTGTCGCGACAACACCCAAGTTTATTGCCTCTGAGCGTTGGCCGATGGCGTTGGATGGTGGGGTGTTGTCACATTTTCGTGCATTACTGCTAGAAGATTGGGAAGGTACATTAATACGCTTTTTAGCATTGCAATGTAAAGACTCAGCGACGATAAAAGAAGATGTTCGTTTTCTAAAAGAAATCGTTTTCTTTCACGGACAGCCTTCAACTAAAGCGCTGCGATGTGGTTTGGATGTATTAAAGGATGTGGATTTAATCGATGATTTATCGAGTGTTCAAGTGCCTACTTTATATGTGCTGGGTGAAAAAGATAATTTGGTGCCAGTCGGTATTAGCCGGGAGTTAAAAAGGCTTCAGCCAAATGCAAACGTTGCAGTGATCAAAGGTGCTAGTCATGTGCCTTTTATTTCTGACAAAGATACTTTTTTAACCGCGGTGAATGACTTTTTAGTGGAATATCATTTTGTATAATGCGCGTGATGATATAGCACATGATAAACAGGCGATTGCAAAATCCTTTGGTAATGCCGCTACATCCTATGATAGTGCCGCCGGATTGCAACAGCGTGTAGGTAATGTGCTGTTGGGTTTTGTTCGAGATAGTATGCAGGAAAAGACGGCTCCTAAGATTTTAGATTTGGGGTGTGGTACAGGGTATGTCGTGTCTCAGTTAGCTGGAAAATCTGAGTTAATGTTTGCTTTGGATATAGCGGAAGGCATGTTACGTGTTGCAAAGTCCGGGATGTCAGGAAAAGAAAAAAAGTTAAAAAATATTCATTATGTTTGTGCCGATGCGGAAGCTATTCCTTTAAGAGAAAATTCAGTTGATCTTGTTGTCAGTAATTTTGCTATTCAATGGTGTCCAGATAAACAGGTGTTGTTTCAGGAGATTGCTAGAGTTTTAGTTCCTGGCGGCCGTTTTGTTTTTTCTATGCCGGGCGCAGATACTTTGCATGAACTTAAAGCAAGTTGGCAACAAGCGGATTCAAGTCACACTCACGTAAATCAGTTTTGCGAAATGGATGTGTTGGCTGGTGATGTGCAGCATTCACCTTTGCAGGTTGAAGTGCTGCAATCGCAGATTGAAATAATGCGATATAACAAGCTACAGGAATTAACCCATGAGTTAAAAGCTCTGGGGGCACATAATGTTACGGATGGCAGGGCCAGGCAACTTACAGGGAAGAACACCTTGAAACGACTTGTCAGTGCGTATGATGAATTTCGTGATGATGAAGGTATGTTGCCGGCGACATGGAATGTGATTTATGGCGTATTGGTAAATCAAAAAACATACGTTAAGAATGCTTATTAGAGCAAGGGTGAAAATGGCAGCAATAAAGAAACGATATTTTGTAACGGGTACGTGTACGGACGTTGGTAAGACGTTTGTTACTGTGGCGTTGTTACACCGTCTGAAGCAGGAAAATTATCGAACTCTAGCGTTAAAGCCTATAGCGGCAGGTTGTGAGCAGACGTCGGATGGCCTTAGGAATGAGGATGCGTTGTTGTTGCAGTCGGCGATGACGGCTTCATTGAGCTATGAGCAAGTTAACCCCGTTGCACTAGAGCGAGCTGCTGCCCCTCATTTGGTTGCTGCAGAAGAAGGGCGACGTATTACAGTTTCTCGATTAGAAGGGATTTGTAGAGGTGCCTTGCTGACACCCGCAGATGTCGCTTTAGTTGAAGGCGCAGGCGGATGGAGAGTCCCTTTGAATGAACGGGAAACATTGGCTGATCTTGCTGTTGCATTAAGAATGCCTGTCATATTGGTAGTGGGCATGCGTTTGGGGTGTATTAACCATGCCCTGTTAACACAAGAGGCTATTCAGCGGGATGGTTTGCCTATTGCTGGGTGGGTGGCAAATCATGTTGACCCCAATATGGCTTATGCAGATGAAAATGTTGAGAGCCTTAAAGGGTTGCTAGACGCCCCACTAATAGGCCGTTTTCCCTATAAAGAGGGGCAGAGCCCGGATGAGTGCTCGTCTAACCTTGATCTAACGGTGCTTTTGCGCTCCTAGTGGCTGTTATTTTCGTCCGCATGCATTTGCGAGTTACGGCCTTTTTGTTTGGCGCAGACTGGTTTGCCTAATGACGTTATGTATAACGGTAGATTGCTTAATAACTGAACGGTCTGGCCGGGGTGTATACATCAGTTGTCGTATACTTATACTAGTAGTAACGGTCTGAATACCGTTACTTATGTTCTAGTATTATGAGAGGTTTATATGGCAATTGGTTCCATATCAGGCTCAGGGTTAGAGGGGATTAGCAAAGGGTTTGCAATAGTGGGCGGTGCAGCCGATAGAATTGCACGGTTAAGTGAAGGTGGCGTGTCAGCAAGTGATGTCGCCTCATCTGCGGTGGACTTATTACGAGGGTCTGTTCAAGTGCAAGCATCGGCAAAAGTGCTTGAAACAGAAAGTAAAATCATTGGAAGCTTGATTGATATTAAGGTGTAGTAGGTGAACGTATGTTAATCAATCCTGCAATACAATCGTATGCAGCTATTGATTCCCCTGCCAATCGACAGGTGCCAGGGGAAGGTGCCACTGTGCGTTCTGATATACCCCCGATTAAAGAGGTCGCTGGTGCTGGGCAGTCTCAAAATGGAGCCACAAATAATAACTTGTTGCAGCCTACCGTTACGGGGGAAAGTGATGGCACCTCAAAAACCTCATCAGTAGGAGTATCTGCTGAGGAGGTCCTAAGCAGCGGTGGTAACTCTAACTCAGCAAATACACCTGCTAATGATGCAAGAATCAAAGCGCAACAAAGAGAAGATGAAATTGTTATAAGCCAGTTACGAGCCCGAGATCAAGAGGTTCGAGTTCACGAGGCGGCACATGCTGCGGTAGGGGGGCAATACGCGGGAAGCCCTAGTTTACAGTTCACTCGAGGCCCTGATGGTGTTAACTATGCTACTTCTGGTGAGGTGAGTATTAGCTCCGGTAGAGTATCAGGGGACCCTCAAGCAACGATTGAAAAAGCACGGGTGATAAGAGCAGCAGCATTGGCGCCAGCATCACCATCAGCTCAAGACCGACGAGTGGCCTCTCAAGCATCGCAATTAGAGTCTGATGCTAGGGTGGAATTGAGGGTTGAGCAGAGCGAGGAGGCGTTGGTAGAACAAAAAAAACAAAGTGAAAAGACCGATGCGAGTGACACCGAAGAGGCGCTAAAGCGGTTGAATGAAGAGCGGCGTGCTGAAAGCGCTAAAGAGCGTTCTGATACTGATACTGGGAATACTGTTGTTCGAGACAGTACAGAGTCGAGTGATGATAGTGACGCATCGGATAATGATGATGAATCGACTGATTCTGATGATGCATTTAAAGGGGAGCGTACAACTGCAAAAGATCGTCTTGAAGATATTTTATTATCAGCGAAACCTATTTCTGTGGAATTAAATGAGCTTGGGCTAATTGATGCTGAAAATCCTTTTGGAAAAAGCGGTTTGATTAGTTTAATTGCATAATTTTTTTCTATTTAGTTTTGATGCTCCTTTCTAGTACTTACTCGTTTTGCTAAAAGCGCCAGCCTTTTCTATCTTTCCCTTGTTAACCGGCTACACTTTTGAATAAGTGTTATTTGTAAACTTTTGTTACAGTCGGTGGGTGTTTTGTGTTCTCGGGTTGCATGTTTCAAACGATTGTTTGAAACTGAAGGGGTGATTGATTTTATAAAGAGCCACTTTAGCTGCTGGGGTTAGTTAATGAAACTAAAGGGAATAACGTACATTTAAAGTACGAAACTATAGGGTCACACAAAATTCTAACGATCGTTTGAAACATCATGTAGTATTTAAAGCACTGAGGACGAGGTTCTTTTTGGTTGACAGTGTGTAGTCGACGATGGTTTCACTCATGAGATTCCTAAAGGCAAGTACTGTTTCGTTGTACTTGTGATACTAGTATTAAACTCCCCTGTATTGGGTTGAGAGGGTAAACGTTATGCCAGAGTATAAAGCTCCCATTCGTGATATTCAGTTTGTATTACATGAAGTGTTAGATTCAGAAAAACGTTATGCAGAACTGCGTGGTGACGAAGATGTTAACCGCGAATTGATTGACGCCATTGTTGAAGAAGGCGCCAAGTTCTGTGAGAACGAATTGTCCCCAATTAATCGCAGTGGTGATGAAGAAGGGTGTGGCTTTGACAATGGTGCAGTAACAACACCTACTGGTTTTAAAGAAGCCTACAAGAAGTATGTAGAAGGCGGCTGGCCTTCGTTATCTTCACCAGAAGACGTTGGCGGCCAAGGGCTTCCATACTCTATGGGTATCGTCATGAGCGAAATGATGGGTACTGCTAACTGGTCTTGGGGTATGTACCCTGGGTTGAGTCATGGTGCAATCAATACGGTTGAAGCACATGGCACTCAAGAGCAGAAAGATGTATACCTCTCAAAAATGATCGAAGGTACGTGGACTGGTACCATGTGTCTTACAGAGTCCCATTGCGGTACAGATTTGGGTTTGTTAAGAACTAAGGCAGCGCCAAATGCTGACGGATCTTATGCCATTACCGGTACTAAAATCTTTATCTCTGCTGGTGATCACGATATGGCAGAGAACATTGTACACATTGTTCTTGCTCGCCTACCGGATGCACCAAAAGGGACAAAAGGTATTTCACTTTTCATTGTTCCTAAATTCAGCGCGAAAGAAGATGGGTCTGTTGGTGAAGCAAATCGAGTAACCTGTGGTTCAATTGAGCACAAAATGGGTATCAATGCGAACGCCACTTGTGTGATGAACTTTGATAGCTCTAAAGGTTTCTTGATTGGTGCGCCTAACCGCGGACTTAACTGTATGTTCACGTTTATGAACACTGCTCGTATTGGTACTGCTCTACAGGGTGTTGCTGCTGCAGAAGGTTCATTTCAAGGGTCATTGGCATACGCCAAAGACCGTATTGCGATGCGTTCTTTAAGTGGTCCTAAGAGCCCAGACAAAGATGCCGATCCAATTATTGTACACCCAGATGTTCGGCGTATGCTGCTTACGCAGAAAGCTTTTGCTGAAGGTGGCCGAGCACTTACATACTTCCTAGCCGAGAAAGCGGACATTGCTTTCATGAGCAAAGATGATGAAGCTGCGAAAGAAGCTGATGATCTAATGGCATTCTTGACGCCTATCGCAAAAGCTTTTTGTACGGAAAGAGGTTTTGAGTCGGCTAACGAAGGTGTTCAGGTATTTGGCGGGCACGGCTTTATTCGTGAGTGGGGTATGGAGCAAATTGTTCGTGATACTCGTATCTCAATGCTTTATGAGGGAACAACGGGTATCCAGGCATTGGATTTGTTGGGTCGTAAAGTAATGCTAACTCAAGGTCAGTTGCTAAAGAACTTTACCAAAGTTGTTCATAAATTCTGTAAAGACAATGCTGATAATGAAGCCATTGCGCATCTTGTAGAGCCTTTAGTTAAGCTAAACAAGGAATGGGGTGATATCACGACTCAGATAGGTATGAAGGCGATGCAAAACCAAGATGAAATTGGTGCTGCTTCAGTAGATTACGCTATGTACTCTGGTTACGTGACGTTTGCTTACCTCTGGGCTCGTATGGCTAAAGTAGCGGCAGACAAGATAGCAGAAGGTTCTGATGACGCTTTCTACAAAGCCAAGCTTCAGACAGCTGACTTCTACTTTAAGCGTATTTTGCCAAGAACGCGTACTTGTGTTGAGACTATACTCAACGGCGGTTTAGATACGTTGATGGATATGGAAGAAGATAACTTCGGATTTTACTAAGTTATTAAGCGAGATGAGGTAATAGCATCTCGCTTAACCAGTCTTTCTATAGAAAATGCCTGCGAATGTCGCGGGCATTTTTTTGCTTGTGAATTGATAAGCAAAAAAGCAAAACTAAAAAGGGTTCTTTGGTACAGGGATGAATGAGATATCATCTCGGGCACCTAAGGAGGGCACGAGAAGGGATTGGCAGCTCTTGTTCAGCAAGAGCTTTAGTGGGTAGGTGAGGTTATAGGCTTGATGTTAGTTGATGACATCAAGCCAAGATTTATGTTTTTTGGTGGGGTCATTATTGTCGAATTCATCAAATTCGTCATCGCTACCTTCGGGTTCGCTTGTATCATCGACCTCCGGTTTTTCTGCGGCTTTTTCAGTGGGAGCAAATGAAGGTTTTGGTGTGGTACTCACTGGTTCGTTATTAATCGTAGCGTTATCTACGGTTTCCTTTGGTTGTTCGGAGTTGGTGAGGTTAGGTTTGTTGTTGTTCTCGATAACAAGTGGAGTGCTTGGTGTTGTTGCTTTTAATGTGGCGGAAAATATGGATAAGCAAGAGGTTATATTTTTTAGGTTTTGCTTGAGGCTTTTGCTTTGAGGCCAGCTTTTGTATTGCTGGCTAGTGTTTATTAACGCCTTATTTGATGTGATGCTTTCTTTTACGTCAGAGGTTGCATTATAAAGACCTCTTAGTGTATTAAGCTCCGCTACAGTAAGGGTGTTTTTGAATTTTTTTTGTGCTGATTTGCATTCTTTTAATGCGGAGGCCAAGGACTTGCTTGCATTCGATAGTTGTTTTTGATTGTTTCTTTGTGCCTTTGTTACGCGACGAATTGCGGAAGATACATCGGATTCACATTGTTGGGATTCTTTAATTAGTGAGACGAGGGCGATTGCATTCTCACTGTTTGGGTTTTTCTCTGCCAACTCAAACGCTTTTGCATTTTGTCGGGCGCTTTTCTTGCGTTTATGGGCCTGGGTGAGAAGTTTGTTGGCTTTTGATAGTTGGTATATGCCGAAATTTTGTTTGTTTGTGACTTG
>CAJXZM010000137.1 GCA_913063125.1 uncultured Gammaproteobacteria bacterium
TAAGTATTGTGGGCAGTTGTCGGATTATTATGAAGAGGGAGTTCATGAATTCCACTTCACTTATGATTTAATTGATAACTGATGCCTTAAATTTAGAGGTGTTAAATTAACAAAAGGACTAAAGGGTAGATATTATGGGTAATATTGCTAAGTACGGAATTATAGCGGCGGTTCTAGCGGGCTTCTATTTTTATAGTAATTCGAATACGTCAGATTATGTGGAAGATGACATTGATTTGAATGCTGTTCTTGATGTTACTGTTGATACAATCTATCGCTACGAAGATAAAATGAAGGTCCAAGGGGAAGGATCGGTCGATTCTGATGCGGCATTTGTTGGTTTTACGGAAGAGTTGGGCGTTAATCTTAACAATGCTTTGCCTGCGATTTATCCTGGCAAGATCGGCATCAGTCCTCAGAATGATGCGTCTGTATATGCCTTTGACGATAAAAATGCCAATAAAATAGCCGACGAGGGTGAGTTGGGGTTGTTTATTATAGAAATTGATGGTGAAAATTCACGAGTGATCGCATCGAGTCAAAGTGGTGCCGTTAACGATCACCACTTTAGCGGTTCCGGAATATTAACAGGCCTTCTTATTGGCAGTATGTTGAATCGACAGCGCGGTGCTGGAGTTAATTCTAAGAGTTTGGCGGGTAAAAAGCCTGTTACTGCAAAAGCAGCCGCACGAGCTAGAGCTGGTTCTGGTAGCCATTCAAAAGGTAAATAATTTTTTCGCTTTAGTCCTTACGCCGGTTGAGATGGAATCTTAACCGGCTTTGTTATTATAGACCCTCTATTTCAACACTAAAGAAACAGCTATGTCTTCCACGCAGTCGATTACACCGTCAACGCTTACCGGTAAACAGGCGGGTGTTTTATTATTTTCTATTTTAGTTGTCGCGCTTTGTGGCATTGTTTATGAATTGATTATTGGTACGGTCTCCAGTTATCTGTTGGGCAATAGCGTTTATCAATTCTCATTTACCATTGGGTTTTTCATGTTTGCCATGGGTGTTGGCTCATTGGTGTCAAAATACTTTGATAATAATTATGTCCGTAATTTCATTTGGATCGAAATTGCCATTGCGTTAATTGGGGGGGTTTCTAGCATTTTATTGTTTATGGCATTTCCTTTTGTCCGCGTTTTATATGAGCTTGTTATGTATAGCCTTATTTTGATGATAGGGGCTCTAGTGGGAATGGAAATTCCAATTCTTACGACACTGCTTTCAGAAAAGGCGAGCACAAAAGACTCTATTGCGAATGTTATGTCATTGGATTATGTTGGGGCGTTGATTGGTTCTGTGGCTTTTCCTCTGTTGTTGTTACCTTCTTTAGGTCTGGTGCAGTCTTCATTTGCTATTGGTTTGATCAATATCTTTATCGCAATTGTTAATGTATTTGTATTCAGAAATTACTTGGCTCACTTTAAGCAAATGTTAGGGGTATGTCTGCTCATACTGACATTGTTGATTACCTGTATGTTCTACGGCACCTATATATCACGTTTTGCTGAGAAGCATTTGTACTTTGATCAAGTGATTTATTCTAATCAGACGCCTTACCAAAAAATTGTAGTGACTCGATCGACGACTACGCGTGAACAACGGCTTTATATCGATGGACATATTCAGTTTTCTACGCGGGACGAGTATCGCTATCATGAATATCTAGTACATCCAGCCATGGCGGTGCCAGGACCGAAGGAAAATATTCTGATACTTGGAGGTGGGGATGGGTTGGCTGCGCGAGAAGTTTTAAAACATGATGAAGTGAAAAATATTCACCTCGTGGATATTGACCCAGAAATGACACGTATTGGTAAAGAACTACCCATTTTGACGCGACTTAATCAAAAAAGTATGTCATCTGCTAAGTTGGTTGCCTATAACGAGGATGCCTTTAGTTTCATTAATAAAGCGGGAGTAAAATACGACCGGGTCATAATTGACATGCCGGACCCACACAATGAGGCGATCAATAAGCTCTACTCTCGTGAATTTTATACCATGATTAAACGTCGTATGAATCCTGGGGCCGTTATTATTACGCAAAGCTCTTCGCCATTTTTTACGCGACATGTCTTTTGGTGCATCGAAGAAACGCTTGGTTCAGTATTTGAACATACGTTAAGTTATAAAACTACGCTCCCTTCTTTTGGTATATGGGGATTTAACATGGCTAAAAATAATGCGGAGTTTCCTGAGACGTTTCAGTTTGATGTGCCAACACGGGCAATCAATACTGCTTCGATGAAAGCAGCGATGGTTTTTGAAAAAGATATTGTTAAGGTTCCGACCTTGGTGAATTCTATAATGGAGCCAAGGCTATATCAGTTTTATATTAAGGATCTAGAAAGTTGATTTTACCAGTGTTCGTTTGAGAGTGTGGGGAATGAAGGGAGTGTAGCGTGATTAGAAGAATATCGATGTGGCAGTTAAAGAATGGAGATGATGCTGAAGAGATGAAAGAAGCTCTGTTATCGATGAAAGACAATGTCAGTTCCCTTTCTGATATTGAAGTGGGGGTAAATATATCCACCCATAAGTCTGCTTATGACTTTGTTTTTGTAGGGACTTTCGCAGACAAGGAAGCACTTTTAGAATTTGAATTGGATGAGTTCCATGCATCCGTTGGGCGTCTTGTATCAACACTAAGGGACAGTCGGGTCGTAGTTGAGTATGAGTGCTAGATTATAGTTCTGCATCGTCCCGTATCGTGCGCAAGTCGTTACCGGTTCTGAATGGCCGCGTTGACGCATTTTTATACCTACTTTACCTGTAGTTATTCCTGTAGTTATCCCTGTTTTTAGCTCCTGCCCGGCAGGTGTGTACCCTTTATATATCCCTCTGTATTTTGCATGTTTCCGGTTGCCGGACGTAAATAGGCGAATCTCCTTACTATTAGCTTTTCATTATCTTTGCTTGTGGTTTGTATTTGAAATTGTGGTGATTCTTGTGTAATTTTATGTGATTCTTAGTTGATTCTATTTTGATTCCTAATTGTTTCTTGGTGTTGACACGATTGTGTTTTACCGGCACTATAATAAAACAAACTTGATACACATTAAGGTAAGGTGGTTGTGACAATGAAACATGATTTAACAGAGCGCATGAAACAAAAGATCCTCGATGCTGGTACACAGAATGGAGAGCCGAAGCCATTAAGTTATCCTGAGTCCAGTTTTGAGGAGTTAAATGAAGCGGGCCTTTGTAAGCCTTTTTCCACAAGAATTCCCATTTCCACAATCAAAGCGTTAGAGGTACTTACCAACGCTACTGGTGAAAGCCGGTCAGAGGTGATTAATGCGTTGGCTATGGAAGCTCTTGCTGCCATTACTGAAGATGAAAGTATGGCAAAATTAAAAGAGGCGATGACAACAGCGGCCAACGCTGCAATTCAAGAAGAGCTGGAAACCGCGTGTAGGAAGAAGCCACGAAAGCGACATAAGCGTCGTCATTCAAGCGACGAGGACTAAGGAGAAGAGCATGGGACATTTAATTGTTATTTTGGGGACATTCATAGCGTTTAATTTTGGCGTTGGTCATACGGTTGCAGATAACTTGTATGAAGATGAAATGACAGAGGGCGTAGTTGAAGTGCAAGAGAGATCACAAAAAAAGCCCCAATAACACAGGGTTTTGTTGAAATAATTTTTTAATTAAATGGGAGAGTCATTGTGAAATCACCAGATAACTTAAAAATCATCCCTCGAGATATAACCGTCAATCTCACAGATGCCTTAAAAGAAAAGCCGTATTGGCTCGACAATGACCCAGTTCAGACTCATTTTTTTAACGCACTTCAATCTGCATTTCCCGAAGGCGAGCGATTATTTATAGATTCCGCTCGGGATGTGAGGGACAAATATAATGATCGGTTGTCAGAGACTTTAAAGCAGCAGATTAAGTTATTCATCAAGCAAGAGGCTTTCCATGGAGCGCATCACGAAGAGTGGAATAAGGCGTTGTCCGAGGGGGGGTATCAAAAAATAGCCGTCTATAGCCAGTGGTTTCGGAAGCGACGTCTCGTTTTGAAAAAACGTATGTCGCCATTGTATCGATTGGCAATGACCGCGGCGGGCGAGCATTTTACCGCGATAACCGCTCGACTTAATATTCATGGGGATCCTGAGTTTATGGGCTCGATTGATCGGCCATTTCGCGACTTGATTCTTTATCATGCTATTGAAGAAATTGAGCATAAAGCCGTATGTTTCGATCTATACCAACAGGCTGGTGGCGGATATATTACCCGAATACTTGGTGCGGCTTCTTTCACATTTGGCATGATTTTTCATGTTCGACGGATCCACGTTTATCTGCTCAAAAAAGATGGGTTGTGGAATAAGGAAACAAAGAGAAAAGCACGTCAGGAAGTATGGGGTAAAGAGGGGTTAGTGCGCAAATTATTACCGGATATTTTAGATTACTTACGGCCAGATTTTCACCCTTGGGAAACGGATGACCGAACGTGGCTCTTAAAGGATTTTAAGGAAGACCTAAAAGAGTACGGAATTGATCCTCCGGAATACGCCTAAAAAGTGGTGTTTCGAATGTAAAAAGAATCGTTGATGTGCCGACGAATTTTATGGGCTGGTGATTAGTAATCGCTAGCCCATTTTTTGTTGCTCTTTAGACGTGTCTAATGGTATTTTTTCAGTATACGTTGCCAATCGGGGTCATCTTTTATGTTGTTAAGTAAGGGGACGATATGGTCGTAGATGGCTTTGTTTTTGTGGGGTATTAAAATGTGGCGGGTAAAAACATCGTGAGGCCTTAATGATAGGTGGAATTCATCTTCCCAATTTTCTCTAATAGACAAATAAAGGAAGGTTGATCGACTGACAATTCCGACATCAACTCGCTCGGACAGAACCATTTTCAAAATGGACTTTTCATTGTGGGTATTGCTACGTTTGATTTTACCTTGAGAGACCAATTGATCAATGCCAAAGTAATAAAACCCTAACACACCTCCCAGTGACTTGTTGATTAATGATTCGGGGCCAAGGTATTCAAATGGTTTGGTGGCGAGAGAAATAACTTCGTCCTGGTCGTAAAATATGGGGGAAGACCACAAATATTTCTTACGCGCTTTATCTTGAAACCAGACGGGGTTGACGCCCAGAAGTACGCCATCAATCTTGTTGTTTTTGAGGTAGATCTCGGCTCTTTTACGTGGCAGATAGATGATGTGGAATTCGTATTGTGTGGATTTACTGCTGAGATAACGCGAGAAATCATAATAGAGGCCGGTTTCTTTTTCAATATCAAGTATATAGGGGGGCTTTAAATGATAAGCGTAAACGGGGAGAAGTATCTTTTCACTTGCCGTAAGAAGGGGGGAGAAAATAAGGAAGGCTAATGTTAATAGGATGGGTTCTTTTATATACATTTGTTTTTTTGCTCAATGTATTATAACTAGAGCTATTAGTTAACCATAACAAACAGGCTAGGTATTCGTTCTGTTTAGATTAGTTTATTCCATTTTAGGGCTATAACGTTATATTTAACCATAAAGAGTGAAAACAAATGGTTTGCAGGCGATTGAGCGAAGCTAACGCTCGGCTAAATAACTATCCACTGCTTCTTCTATCGAATCATGTATAGGCCTAGGTTCCCACCCTAGTTCATTCTTTGCCTTTGAATTACTTAAGGGCCATGTTTGATATAGTAACTTGGCAGAGTTATTCGTTAACACTGAATCCAGCGCAAACAAACGGGAAAATATACTCCCCACGCTGGTACAGAGATATACCAGGGATGTCGGTACTCCTCCGATCAACCGAGATAGCCCGGCTTTTTTTTCGGCAATAGTAAACAGCTCCTTATTACTGATGTAACGTTCAGAAATAATATACCGTTGGCCTGCACGGCCTTTTTCTGCGGCTAATATCAGCGCTTGTGCCGCATCGACAACACCAACACACTCAGACTTGGCTTTTAGGTAGACCGGAACTCTACCGTAGGCCACCTGCTTAATTAGATTGCCATGTGGTGTGGGTTGTAAATCGTCCGCGCCATAAGTATTTGATACACAACAGGCAATGGCAGGAAATCCTGAATCGGTAAACGCATCCAGAATATATTTTTCGGCAAGAAATCGAGTGCGCATATAATCGGTAAACAAACCCTCTTCGTTGGGAATACAGCTCTCATTTGCTATTCCTGACGGGTTTCGACCAATAGTGACTAAACTGCTGGTGAGTATAAATCTCTTGATTCTACAGGCCTTTGCCGCATTGACTGAATTTATCACACCCAAGACATTGGTTTGATATAGGGGGCCACTATTAAAAAGCCATGCGCGGGTATCAACTGCGGAATGGAACACCCAATCACACCCATCCATGGCAGCCCTTAGTGACGGTTCGTTGAGCACATCGCCTATGGCTGTCTCGTACTCAATACCCGCTAGCGCGTCTAGATTACTACTTGCGCGCACCATAATACGTAGAGTGTAGCCTTGTCGCGATAGTTCCTTCACTAAATGGCTGCCAAGAAAACCACTAGCACCAATAACGAGTGCCTTGATCGATTTCGTCATTTCCATTGCTCCATATTATTCATTGAGGACAATCCGGGGTGAGTTCATTTATAATTCTGCCTGTATGGTAGCGCCTTTCTTAAAACAACAAAATACCCAAAATGGGCATGAATCGGGTGTGAGTTGGGCATGAAAAGGGTAGGCAGGTAACGATTAAACAGGGTAATTAGGGAAGTGACATGGTCAAATTCGCAGAAGCCGAGACTTTTGGACATAGATTAAAGGCAGGGAGAAAAGTGCTTGGTATATCTCAAGCAGCGCTTGCGGAGCTTGCCAATACTACCACTCGTACCATCTCAAATCTTGAAACCGGTAAAATTACACCTACTCGTGTGATGGTAAAGCGTCTAGCGAGCGCTCTGAAATGCAATGCACAATCCTACAGTGAACTGATGCGGGCAGGGGGGTTCGCATACGATAGCTATACATTCGAAGGTGTCGAGGAATACCAAAAAGACGCTAAGCTGGCTGTGGATCTATTGCTAGAGAAGCATTCACCTTATCCAGCGTTAGTGATCAACCGTCGTTACGATATTGTTCAAGTTAATGATAGTTTTCACCAAGCGCTAGATTTTTACTAGGTATTGCTGGAACCAAATTAGTGCTACCCATATCTTTGTTTGATGTGATTTTTGGGATGCAATCGTTTAACGATATTTTTCTTGAACAAGAGAGCACTGCGCGGTTTCTAATTCAGCGCGTGCATCGAGAACAGTTGAATAATGAATTCTGCGCTAATTTGATTGAGGAATTGCGAGAGAAGCTAGCGCATATTCCCAAGGCGTGGTGGGACTTTGATGTTAATTATCAACCTAGCCCCAATTTCCGGGCAGATTTAAAAATCAGAGAAGAGGTATATGAAACTATTGGTGTTCTTCATAGCATAGGTTCACCTCATGATTATGGCGCTAATTCAATTCGGGTCATTTTATCTTATCCTCTGAATAACCTTGCTAAGGATTTGTTTAATATGTGGAAGTAGTTTGTTAGACATTCGATTCTTAAAGGTATATTTTGCGCCCCTTAGTTAAACTGAGTTGTGTGTATTTTAGTATTATAAAATTTCTAGTGTGTTTGTTGCATTGGTGTCGAGCCGCGCACTATTTTGGGGCCTTTTTCTGCATGGATAACTTGTTGCTTTATCCAGAAATTGATTTAAATTGGGTATTACCCTGTGAAAATAGTGGCCTATTTGTTTAGTGAAAAATGATGCATTGTTTTAAAACGTTTTGGTTATGACGTTAGCACTACCTGCGATAATAAATATACGTTGTTTTGAATGACAGCATCAAAAATTTATTTTCTGCATAATCAGTAATTCCCTGGTTACGTATTCTAATTTTTTCAGAGTGATGAGGTGAGTGGTGTCGCAACAAAAAGATTGGAATTACAGTTGATATCGCGAATGAAGTACTTGATATAAGCCAAGGCAGAATTTAGCCTGATTCCCGGCCTTGCGAAAAATTCAAGAATATTTCTGGTGATATTACAGAGAATATGAGGGATTGTTGAATAGTAGAAACGTACTAGAGATTAGGAGAGGACAATGTTAAAAAATATCGAAATGAAATGGATGCTTATCATATCCATGCTTGTCGCTGGTCTTGTTCCTCTGCTTGTTACGGGCCTCTACGCGCTTAATGGCGCAGAGGAAGCTCTGTATAAAAAAGGTTTTGATCAGCTGAAATCACTTAAAATGGTGAAAAAATCGGAGATTGAGAACTATTTTAGTCAAATTGATAACCAGGTTGTTACGTTTTCAGAAAATGAAATGATCATAAATATGATGAGAGAGGCGAAGAAAGGGTTTCATGAGTTAAGTACCGACCTTAAATTGGATAAAGGAAAGATTGCTGAGTATAAAAGTGATTTGCGGGGGTTCTATGATAACGAATTTATAAGCAAGTTTACCAAGGATACGGGAGAGTCGATTGCCTCTGGGCAACTGATGCCTACCTCTGATGCAGGTATTATCGCTCAGTATCTGTATATATCCAACAACAAGAATGCCCTTGGAAGTAAAGTACAACTTGCTGATACTAAAGATGGCTCGAGTTATGCGAAGGTTCATGTAGCGCTCCATTCTATTGTTCGGAGTTATCTGGAGAAGTTTGGTTATTATGATATTTTTCTCGTAGATCACGAAACGGGAGACCTCGTTTATTCCGTTTTTAAGGAAATTGATTACGCTACGAATCTTTATACGGGTCCTCATAAAGATTCAGGTATAGCTGATGTTGTAAGGCTGGCAGCGAATGCTCGTTCAAAAGACGAGACTTATGTGAATGACTTTGCTTGGTATGTACCTTCATTTAACGCAGCGGCGTCCTTCATTGCCTCACCTATATTTGACGGAGAGGAGATGGTAGGCGTTCTGGTTTTCCAAATGCCGGTTGATGAAATAAATAGACGCTTACTGGTTGAGGAGGGGCTAGGTAAGTCAGGTGAGGTTTATTTGGTGGGGTCAGATAACCTTATGCGTTCACAGTCTCGCTTTTCTGAGGAGAATACCATTCTCGCTACAAAAGTTGACACGGTAACGGCTAATGCAGCCATCGGTGGGAAGGAAGGGGCAGAAATTACTCCAGATTATCGTGGGATTAACGTTCTTTCAGCCTATGCCCCGCTTAATATAGGTGGCCTGAAATGGTCAATTCTAGCGGAGATCGATGAGGAAGAGGCATTTGAGACGGTTGTTGAACTACGCTATGCAATTATGATATCTATGGCAATTTCAACGGCTTTTATTATATTAATTGCGGTATTTTTTGTACGTAGCGTAATGAATCAATTGGGCGCTGATCCCGCGGAAGTTCGGGCGCTTGCTGAAAGCGTTGCGGATGGAGATCTTTCTTTGGATTTGAGTAATGTTAATGAGAAAAACCGGGTTGGTGTTTATGCGGCCATGATTGATATGCAAGAAAAATTAATTGAAGTCGTTGAACAAATACATGGGAATTCCGATCAGATATCCTCTGCTGCTGTCCAGGTGAGTGATACCGCTAGCTCATTGAGTGAAGCTGCCAGTGAACAGGCTGCAAGTGTTGAACAAACCAGTGCATCTATCGAAGAGATGGGTGCATCAATTGCTCAAAATAGTGAAAACTCTCAAATTACCGATAGGATCGCTAGTGAGTCTGCCAATGCCGCTGATGAAGGTGGAGAGGCGGTAGCGAGCACGGTTCAGGCAATGAAGTTGATTGCAGAGAAAATTTCTATTATTCAGGATATTGCTTACCAGACCAATATGCTCGCACTTAATGCGGCTATCGAGGCAGCTAGAGCAGGGGAACATGGTAAAGGCTTTGCTGTGGTTGCAGCGGAAGTGAGAAAGCTAGCTGAGCGCAGTCAGGTGGCGGCGTCAGAAATTTCTACATTAACTGTTGATAGCGTGAAAGTGGCAGAAAAAGCGGGTTCTCTTTTAGAAAAAATGGTTCCTGATATCACTCGAACAGCGGAATTAGTACAAGAAATTAGCGCTGCTTCTGAAGAGCAGTCAAGCGGCGTCGAGCAAATAAATAGTGCAATGCAACAACTTGATAAAGTCACCCAGCAAAATGCAGCGGGTTCTGAAGAGCTAGCAGCAACAGCGGAAGAGATGCAGGCTCAGTCGAAAAACTTGCAGCAAGTAGTTGGCTTTTTCCGTTTGGCTGGAGAAAGAGAAGCAAAAGGAGGCGGCCAAGTACCTTCTTATGATGTTGTTACAACGCCATTAAAGGTAACCCCGGCTCAGTCTACACCGTCTTTGGATGAATCAAAATTCGAGCGGTTTTAATCAGGTTATTTTAAAAGGTGATTCCAGTGCGCTCAATTGAAAGTTGGGGCAGCTTTTGCAAGCATCGGCCAAGGTACAGCAAGCTCTGATGACCACAGCCTAAGACTAGACAGGCCATTTCACCTGACTCCATCGTCTATTCTATTATAACCAACTACAGAAGCGGTCTAATCCTAGGATTGCCAGCATAAAGAATGTGGACTAGTTTTAATATGACTAAGGAACAGTATGTTGGACACGGGACACGTAATAAATAAGGTAGCCTTAATAAGATACCTACTGGCATCTCGGGGCTAATTACACTTGTTTTTGTGATCAATAGCGAAGTAATAATTTTTAAGAGGAATAGATAGCCGATGTCGAAAACCATATTAATTGTAGATGATTCAGCCTCTGTTCGAAGTGTAGTGGGTATTGCATTGAAAGGGGCTGGCTACACTGTGATAGCGGCGTGTGATGGAAAGGATGCTCTCAGTAAGTTGACGGGGCAGAAAATTCATCTAATTGTGAGCGATGTGAATATGCCTAATATGGATGGGATCACGTTTGTGAAAGAGGTCAAAAAGCTTCCAAATTACAAATTCACTCCGGTTTGTATGTTAACTACAGAAGCTGAACAGTCGAAAATGCAAGAAGGCAAAGCGGCGGGTGCTAAGGCATGGATCGTTAAGCCGTTTCAACCGCCTAAACTGCTGGACGTGGTATCAAAATTGATCGCCTAATGCATTGAGCTCTTGTGTATGAGGTAAATGACTATTAACAGATTGGGTCGAGCTATGGCACTTAAAAAGGAGCAAATCAGTAATAAAACCCAAGGGCTATGCAAACTGGTAATTGATCAAGAATTGACTATTTACACGATTGAGACCTTGAAGCAGGGGCTCTCTGAAGAGATTGATCTTTACGACAAGTTTGAACTCAACCTAGCCAGCGTAGAAGAAATTGATTCAGCGGGTATTCAGTTGTTGTTAGCGCTTAGGGATGAGCTGGTGAGTAGAAAAAAGACATTCATATTAACGGCCCTGAGCAGTGCGGTTACTGAATTGATAGACCTCTATGCAGTTAGTGATCGTTTAAATATAGGGGATGCAGCATGAGCGATGATAGCCTTCAAATCTTCGCTGAAGAGGCGGAAGATCTTCTTGGAGTTGCTGAACAAGCACTGCTTAATCTTGATAATCTCGGTAATGATGCTGAAACGCTTAATGGAATAAACGGCCTTTTTCGTACATTTCACACCATTAAGGGAGCGGCGGGTCTGTTTGGTCTGAATACTATCGTTGATTTTACTCATGTTGTGGAGAGTGTTCTTGGAGATGTCAGAAAAGGCACTCTCCCTGTTGATGAGGAATTGGTATCTCTTTTCCTTCTAAGTCGTGATCATCTTGAGAGTTTGGTTAGTGATGCACTGGGTGGCGCCGGTTCTCTGAGTGGTGAGCTACAGGCGACAGATAGCCAATTAATAGGAAAATTAAATCGCTACCTGGGGATTTTGCCCACCGAGGAAGAGGCTCCTGTCCAGATAAGTGGAGATACAGCTCAGACTGCGAAGGAAAATGTTGATGGTGTTGCTAATGAAAACTGGCACATCTCTTTAAGGTTTGGCCCCAGTGCATTTCGTAACGGTATGGACCCAAGTTCATTTGTTGGCTATCTCAAGAAGATAGGCGAGCTCAAGAGCGTTACTCTTATTGATGATGCAATACCCTTGTGGTCTGATTTTGACCCGGAAAATTGTTACCTGGGCTTTGAGATAGAGCTGATTGCACTAAACACTAACAAAGATGAACTCGAAGACGTTTTTGAGTTTGTTAAAGATGACTGCAAAATTAGTATTCTCCCTCCCCATAGCCATATCAGTGAATATATTAAGATGATCGAGGCACTCCCTGAAGAGGATTTGCGTATAGGTGATATTTTGGTAGCGTGTGGTGCCCTCACCAGCCTTGAGAAGGATAATATGCTTAATACTCAGGATGGTTTTTGTGATGGGATTATCGCTGGAGGTCATGATTTTAAAGTCCCTCAACTGGGAAAAATAGCCGTTGAAGAACATGTAGTAGAGCAAGAGGTCGTTGATGCGGCTATTAAAAAACAAAGTAACCTCAAGCAACAGCGTGTTAGCGCACAACAGACCATTCGGGTCAATGCGCTTAAGTTGGAGAGTCTTGTTAACTTGGTTGGTGAGCTGGTCATTGGTTCGGCAAACTCTGAGCTTTATGCACGGAGGTTAGCTGATGCCGACCTAAATGAGGCGATGGAAAATCTACTACGTTTAGTTGAGGAGGTGCGTGACACTGCTCTCGGCTTGCGGATGGTTCAGATTGGTGAGACTTTTAATCGATATAAACGTGTGGTTCGAGAGGTAAGTCGTGATACAGGAAAAGATATCGAGCTGCACATTAGCGGAGCTGAAACAGAGCTCGACAAGACATTAATTGAGAGGATTGGTGACCCTCTCATGCACTTGGTTCGGAATGCTATTGATCATGGCATAGAGTCCCCTGAAGTCCGGGCAGAGAGGGGTAAGCCGGCTAAGGGTTTAGTTCGCCTGGACGCATTTCATGATTCGGGCAGTATCGTCATTCAGATCACTGACGATGGGGGCGGCCTATCCAAAGAAAAAATACGTAATAAAGCATTAGAAAAGGGGCTTGTTCAAGAGGGGCAAAATCTGAGCGATCAGGAAATCTATAGGCTTATTTTTGAGGCTGGTTTTTCAACGGCTGAGAGTGTGAGCAATCTCTCGGGCCGTGGTGTTGGTATGGATGTGGTGCGTCAGAATATAGAATCATTACGTGGCCAGGTTGAAATAGAAAGTGAAGAGGGAAAAGGCAGTACCATATCCATTAGATTGCCTCTGACGCTAGCGATTATCGATGGCTTCCAAGTACGAGTGGGCGAAGCCCAGTATATTTTGCCTCTTGATATGGTTGATGAGTGTATAGAGCTTAATGAGTCGCTGCGTGGGGGTGATGACAATAGCAATTATATTAACCTGCGCGGTGAAATTCTGCCCTATATGTATTTGAACGACGTCTTTAAAGCAGAGAATGATGCAGAGACTAATGCAAAGGATGAAGTTGATGACCGGCATCGCGACAACATTGTTGTCGTTCAATTTGCAGGTAAAAAGGCAGGTTTTGTGGTTGATGAATTATTGGGTGAGCATCAAACGGTTATTAAACCACTCGGTAAAATATTCCAAAATCTAAAGGGGATTAGTGGTGCCACCATTCTTGGCAGTGGTGAGGTGGCAATGATTGTCGATATTCCAGAGATAGTGAAAAGAGTTATTAATTCAGGACAGAAGCAGTTTGTTTCATCTAACGCTATTCACTAAATAACGTTCGACCAACACGCTGATGGTAATTGTTATGCAACAAGTGGATAAAAGTAATAAAAATGATGAAATGCTTTCGGATGATGTTGAACAATATCTCACATTTATGCTGGGCGGCAAGGTCTACGGACTAGAGATTCTTAATATCAAAGAGATTATCGAATATGGTGATGTCACTGATGTACCTATGACGCCAGATTTTATTTCAGGGGTGATTAATTTACGTGGCAGTGTGGTGCCGGTTATTGATATGAGTCAGCGTTTTTCGGGTAAACCTACAGAGCATACCAAACGAACCAGTATCATCATTATTGAGGTGAAGAATGATGACCTGATAATAGAAGTTGGTGTCACGGTTGATATGGTCAATGAGGTGCTCGATATCCACCCAGGTGAGATTGAACCTGCGCCCTCTCTTGGGAGTCAGATTCAGACCAACTTTATCAGAGGTATGGCCAAGGTAGAGGGTAAGCTCCTCATTTTATTGAATATTGAAGATGTATTGTCGGTTGATGAGTTATCTCAGATTGGCAGTATTCAGACAGCTGCGAAATAAGTTATTAAAAAAGGCAAAGAAATGTTTAAGAATGCAACATTAAAAAATAAATTAATTGGTTTGATTTGTTTAGTGACAATCGGGTTTGTTGTGATTGCTCTGGCCTACCTTAAGTCTATTAATGTTAGAGATGTTGCAAAATCTGAGTTTGAGAGTGTTCTCAAATATGGAGAGTTATTAGACAAGATAACGATACAAATGCTTCAGGCGAGGAGAAGCGAGAAAGACTTTGTTCTACGAAAAAGTGAGAAGTATATTGCTAAACACGAAGCAGTGATGAAGCAAATGCTAGGAACAGTTAATGAGACTGAAAAGCACGTTTTCGATGATAAGCAGCAAAAAAATATTATTGCTCTGGGCGTGCAGATGGCCGCTTATGGGACTGGGTTTAACCAGTTGGTGAATAACATTAAAGGGTCAGGGCTTACGCCAAAAACTGGCCTCCAAGGCACGTTGAGGGGGGCAGTGCATGATGTTGAGGGGATAGTTGGTAAGGTCGATGAACTAAAGCTCACTGTTTCTATGTTAATGATGCGCCGCCATGAGAAAGATTTTATTGCCAGAAAAGATACAAAATATGTTGAGAAAATGACGGATGAGGCTAAGAGTTTTAATGCTTTATTAGATAGTGATCAATTAAGTGCTAAGCAGGTAGTTGATTTGCAGACAAAAATGGCAGAATACCAAGCTGATTTTATTTCATTAGCTGACAATATGAAATCAGCCAAAACCATTCAGGCATCATTCCGAAAAGATGTTCATGCTATGGAAGATACTCTTGAGGAAATGCGTTCAGTTGTTCCTGAAATGCTGGCAGCGAATAAACAACAGTTTGAATTTGAAGCTGTACTAGCAAATACGTTATTTGTATCTGCTTTGGTCTCTATTGCGCTAGTGGTGGCTATCGTTCTGTTGTTATTGCTACGCAATATTTTACGCCAACTAGGGGCTGATCCATCAGAAGTTAGAGAAGTGGCTGAATTAATTGCTACAGGTGACCTCACTATGGATTTTAGTGGTATTGAAAGTAAGAATCTGGTGGGTGTTTATGCTGCAATGATCAACATGCAGAAGAAATTGATTGAAGTAGTACAGCAGATAAAAATTAATTCAGATCAGATTTCCTCTGCTGCCAATCAGGTAAGTGATACTGCAAGCTCATTAAGTGAAGCGGCCAGTGAGCAGGCGGCGAGTGTTGAACAGACCAGTGCTTCGATTGAAGAGATGGGAGCATCGATTAGCCAGAATAGTGAGAATTCTCAGACTACCGACAAGATTGCCAGTGAATCGGCTAGTGCCGCCGGTGAGGGGGGCGAGGCGGTTTCTGGAACCGTTAACGCGATGATGCAGATTGCTGAGAAAATTTCGATAATAGAAGATATCTCCTACCAAACCAATATGTTGGCGCTTAATGCAGCTATTGAGGCTGCACGAGCGGGTGAGCACGGTAAGGGTTTTGCTGTAGTTGCTGCCGAGGTTCGAAAACTTGCTGAACGTAGTCAGATCGCGGCCTCAGAAATCAGTTCTCTTACCGGAGATAGTGTGAAAGTCGCTGAGAAGGCCGGCAGGCTGCTTGAGAAGATGGTTCCCGATATTACCAAAACCGCGGAATTGGTACAGGAAATTAGTGCTGCTTCAGAAGAACAGTCAAGCGGTGTTGGGCAGATCAATAGCGCGATGCAGCAACTAGACAAAGTGACCCAGCAAAATGCAGCAGGTGTTGAAGAACTCGCGGCCACCGCTGAGCAGATGCAAGCACAGTCTGGAAATTTACAAGAGGTTGTTTCATTTTTTCGCCTGGTGACAAGTGCAAAGGAAAAGCGTGTAAATGCGTAGGTAGCATCTAAATCGTATAAGTACACTATAGAAGTTTAGGAGGTCGATAATGTCGATGAGTCCAATGTTGAACGTTATTACAAATAATAATGAGAATGGAGAGTGATATGTTTGGTAGTCTGAAATTTAGAACAAAGCTACTTTCTGGGTATGGTCTCATATTATCTTTAATGGTGGTCATAACACTCGTGGTGTATTTCAGCGTAAAGTCTTTAGAAGAGGATTTTAACTTGGTAGATCATACCCATGTTGTGCTGGCAGAGGCCTCAAGCATAGAAGCTGCTGCTGTCGATATGGAAACTGGAATGAGGGGGTATCTACTTGCGGGTAAAACTGAGTTCTTAGATCCTTACAGAAATGGTAATGATATCTTCTATTCGTTAGTTAAAAGTCTTTCGAGTACCGTTTCGGATAACGCGGATCAAGTTAAGTTACTAGAGGATATTTCTTTGACAATTGGCCAGTGGAAAAGCAATGTAACTGAGCCTGTTATCGCATTGAGATCTGAAATTGGCGAAGCGAAAACCATGAATGATATGGCTGACGTTATTAAACAAGCAAAAGGTAAGCAGTATTTTGATAAGTTTAGAGGGCAATTAAATACGTTTATTGACCGTGAAAGAGTGCTGATGGTAAAGCGTCAGGCAAAGGCCAAAACTAGTAATGATATTAGCGAACTTAGGAAACTAACTCAGTGGGTTGAACATACGTATAACGTGATAGCAACGGCGCA
>CAJXZM010000138.1 GCA_913063125.1 uncultured Gammaproteobacteria bacterium
ATGCAAAGTTGGCAGACAAGTTATTTGTGAACTTTTCTATATTTCAATCGATGCCTGATGTTTGGGGGATTGATCAGGTTTTTCCAATCATGCCTACTAAGAATTTGGATAAACCCTTAACGCGCTACGGTGTTGTGCAAGATATAACGTGTGATTCTGACGGTCGGATTGATCGTTATGTGGATAATCATGGGCTATCAGATGTTTTAGCGATGCCAGAAAATCATAATGGCGATGAAGAATGCTTGGCAATGTTTATGGTCGGAGCTTATCAAGAAATATTGGGTGACATGCATAACTTGTTTGGTGATACAAGTTCAGTGGATGTAAAGATTGAGCACGATGGAACGTTTGTGCTTCAACATGCCATGCCAGGTGATTGTGTTGGCGATATTTTGCAATATGTGAATTTTGATCCAACACAGTTGTTGCAGATGATGAGTGAAAATTTGTCCTGTAGTGATTTGTCGACAGGTGAGCAATCTGAATTTTTAGCGTCGTTAACACGTGGTTTAGAGAGTTATACGTATTTGGGGTAATGTTAACATGACATTAATACTGGCTTACTTCGATTGGGGTGGTTTATTACATTAGAATTATTTTGCGTCCCCATCGTATAGAGGCCTAGGGCATTGTCCTTTCAAAGTAGTAACGGGAGCGAGTATGGACCTGAGGCAGCCACCATTCAATAATAAAACTGAGCTTTTAGTTCGGCTTTTTTATGCCTAATTTTCAGTATCACATATATTTGGATATTTGTGAGCTGCTATTTGTATATCTGTTGATGACTGCTGAACATGTTTTTTATTTCTTCCAGATCCTCATCGATAGCAATAGGTAAATCTTTGGTGATTAGATCGAGCAACACAATGGCATTAATAGCCGAATCTGTTTCTAAATAGTTTTTGATTCTTGAAGCTATATGCACGTTAATGGTATGGATATTCTGATAAACCACTTTGAGAAAATCAAAGGATAGGTCTTGTTGAGAGTCGCCTTGGTGTACGAAGTGTGAGAAGAGGTAGGTTGTACAGGCTCTGTACATGGCTTCATCGGGGCTTGAAAACGGCCTGTGGTACCATGCCATAGGTTTGAAGAATTCCGTATGTGGGCATCCACTTGTAGCCATAACGAGGCCAAGCAGCGAGCTAAAGGCCTCTTGTGCGGAGGTGTCCAAGGTTACTTTCATTCCGTCGAACTCGACCTCTGCGTGTACTTCGTCATAAGAATTGCAGGAAGGAAGCTCCACAAATGGAATAAGCCGCAAAGCTAAGGGGCATTCTGTGTGCCAAATACCGCTAAGTGTGCAGTTAGGGCACTTTTTGTACTCCAATGCACACCATTCAGGCTTTTCTTTAACCGGAGGGGGGTGCTGATAGTTGTCATTGGATATTGTTACTGAATAGTCGAACTGATACTCGGAGGATTTAAAGAATATCTTATAGTCGAATGTTCGTGTTTCGGCTTCCATGAAACGTTCCTTTTAGTGTACAGAGTTAAGTGTAGAGTAAAAAAACGATGACTGAGTATATGTGTGCATTATCTGTACAATTTAAGGTGTTTGGTGTGTTTTTTTTGGTAGAGAAATGTCGTAAGTAAAGTTTTTATAAATTTTTGTAATGTTTTTGTCTTTTTAACGTCTAACGGTTGACGGCAACGATATTAGCTGCCTAAATAATTTCGCAATTAACAGTAAATACCATAAATATAAAAGAGAAGGGTTAGACGATGAAAGATACTAAGACCATTATGAACACAGCTTTGGCAGGTGCATTAGCGTTAGGTTTAGCGTCAGTTTCAAGCAGCGCCCTTGCAGGTAAGCCAGGGTTTGAGAAATGCCAAGGTGTTGCTAAAGCGGGTATGAACGATTGCGGAACAAGTAAGCATAGTTGTGCCGGGCAATCAAAAGCGGACGGTGATGCAGAAGAGTGGGTATATGTGCCAGAAGGTACGTGCAGCAAGATTGTTGGTGGTAAAGTTAAAGGCTAAGCGTTAACGTTGTACTGCCAACCAAGGTCTCTCTTGGTTGGCTTCTTTGTGTTTCTTTGCGGTATATCTATGACAGAAAAACGATTTCCAACGGTATCCAACATTGCCGGGGCAGGTCTTGGCCTACGTTCGAGCCACTATCAACATATCTTTGAAACAAAACCTGATGTGCCATGGTTTGAGCTATTGAGCGATAACTATCTGGGGGAAGGGGGCTTGCCAATAGTACGGGCTGAGGCCATTAGAGACCTATACCCGATAACGTTGCATGGTGTTGGTATGTCGTTAGGATCAGCTGATGCTTTAAATACTGAGTATATGGCTAGATTAAAAAGTCTCGCTGATCGATTAGAGCCGGCCTATATTTCGGACCATATTGCGTGGGTATCTATCGAGGGTCAATATACCCATGATTTGTTGCCGCTACCTTATACGTTAGAGGCACAAAAAAATATTATAGACAAGATTTCTAAGGCCCAAGATATATTGGGTCGAACGCTGTTGGTTGAAAATCCTTCGTCTTATTTAATGTTTAATTGTTCTGAAATGAGTGAGGAGGAGTTTGTTAATGGGGTATTGGAACAGACCGATTGTCAGCTGTTACTCGATGTGAATAATTTGTACGTGAGCGCACAAAATCACGGTTTCAATGCTGAAAAATACTTGGAAACATTACCAAAAAACCGAATCAAAGAGATTCACCTGGCGGGCTATGAAGACAAAGGAAAATATCTTTTTGATACACATGGTTATACCGTGCATGATCCTGTCTGGAAACTGTATCAAAAGGCCCTGTCGTTATTTGGTTCAATTCCCACGTTAATTGAGTGGGATACTGATGTTCCAGATTTTGATGTTTTGTTGGGTGAATCAAAAAAGGCTCAGAAAATTTTGGATGAGGTCACTTAGTAATGAGTAAAGGTATATCTCTTTTTGAGTTGCAGCAGTTGTTTTATAAAGAAGTTTTTGACGCTGACTCAACAGAAAATGCAGAGTTCTATAAGTGTATTAAACCTGCGAAAAATCTGTCGGGCGAACAATCTGTTAATGTATATAAAGATAGTATCTTAGGCGGCTTAACGGAGGCGTTGTCCAGTATCTACCCTGTGTGTGTTAAATTGGTAGGCGAACTGTTTTTTAATCATATGGTAGCTGATTATTTGAAGAGATACCCCTCGGGCTCTCCAGATATAGGTGATTATGGTTCTGAATTTTCTGCCTACATTATAAATTTTGAGCCTGTAAAAGAGTTGGAATACTTGGCTGACTTAGTGGCTCTCGAATGGTCTTGGCATAGAGCGTTTAATGCGTCAGATTCCCCTGGTGTCGGTGTATGTTCTTTAGACGGACTGGCTGGTGTTGCGGAAGTTGATCAAGGTGGCATTCAGTTTGTTACAACACCTTCAGCGGTATTGGTGCGCTCGATATTTCCAATTCATCAGATTTGGCAAGTCAACCAAGAAGACTATGTTGGTGATGGAATTGTAAATTTGGATGATGGCGGAGTGTGTCTGGTAGTTTGGAGAAACGCAGCTTTTGGCATGCGTATTGATGTGCTCTCCGAGCATGAGTTCGAGTTTTTACAAGCTGTGGTTGACGGTAAATCATTTTCTGAAATAGCAACGCTGGCCTGTGCTTCAGACCTGTCGGGTATTTTGGGGCGGTGTATGCAAACAGGGCTGATTGCTGGCTTTACATTAGTAAATTGAGGAGTTTTTATGTCTATAATGACAGTTGCGCACTCTGGTGCGATTAACGCATTGCGAGCCATTAATCCATTGCAAGATGTGTTTCTTTTGGGTGTTCGTTTGTGGTTGGCAAATGTATTTTTTCTATCTGGACTGACAAAGATTAAGTCCTGGGATACGACGTTGATGTTGTTTGAGTATGAATATAGTGTGCCGATTATACCGTTTGAATTGGCAGCTTACATGTCCACCGCAGCGGAGTTAGCTATCCCTGTATTTCTGGTATTTGGGTTGTTAACTCGATTGAATGCTATTGCTCTATTTGCGTTAAATTTTGTTGCGGCAATTTCTTATTCTGATATCAGTCCTGCGGGCGAGAAAGATCATATTATTTGGGGCCTTATGACAGGTATGTTGTTGTTGTATGGGCCTGGCAGAGTAGCTGCAGATTGGTTGATTGAGCGTAAATGGTTGTCACCGAAAAGTAACTGATATCCGTTAGAAATGATTGTTCCTTGATCTTGGTTAAGTCAGTTTTCTTTGTGCTGGGGTACGCTACTCTTGCTGTTGGTAAGTCATGGTTGGTTAAGCAATGGCTGGGGTTGATAAAATTAACTAATTTTGAAGTTTAGTTGATTTGCTCAAAAGGAGGTCAATCTTAGCTCTATATTGCTTGCCTACCAGAGCGGAGTTCTAGCTTAACGAATAGTGCTATGTTCAGTCCCCTCAGGTGTTGTTTTGGCCCTCTGAAACAACGGAACATAGTGCTCGGTAGCTAGAGCTTTGTAGCTCGAAATTAAAATTCTTCTAAATCGAATAGCTTTCGTGTATCAGGAATAAAAATCCTTCTACCTTCAACTTGGATTACTTTTAATTCTTTGAGTTTGTGAAGGATTCGTGAAAATGTTTCAGGCTGAATTGACAAGCGAGATGCCATTAGTCGCTTGGGTATGTCGAGATTGATTTCTGCACTTGCAGCTTGGGGATCGGGTAATTGTAAAATCAAATGGCGAATGACCCTGTGTGTTGCATTTTGTAGGGTTAAGGTTTCGATTTCGTTAAGTCGTTTGTGTAATCGCATGCTGGTCGAACCAAGCATTCGGAAGCATAGCGTGGTATTTTTGCTTAACAACTTCATAAAGTCTTGGAACTTGAAGCTGACAAGGCTTGTTGTACCTACTGCTTCACCATCAGCAGGAAAGTGGTTTTTTTCCATAAACATGATAGCTTCAGCGAATGTTTCTCCCGCTTTTACAATTTCAATCACTTTCTCGTGACCATCGGGTGATATTCTAAAAAGTTTAACCTTACCTGACGTGACAAAGTAGAAACGTTCAGCTTGTTGTTGCTGAGACATGATTCGTTCGCCAGTCTTAAACTGGCAGGTGCGGGCGCTTGAGTACAAAATTTCGAGTTCAGAGGGGCTCATAGCTGAGAACAGGTGGTGTTTTTTTATAGCATCGGTGAGCTTTGGGTCTGTTATCATTTCAGGCTTAACTCTTTTTTTGTGTGAGTGATAAATGATAAAGGGCCCCATTATTTTCTGGAAGCCCCTTTATTATTTATCTCAGCGTAATTCATGTAGTGGTTCCGGTGAGTGATGGAGGTCAATGTTTAAAGGGATCTTGGCGTAGTTAAGGTTCAAATGTGCCTATGTGATCAGTGGATTGTCCCGAAAGGGCATTGATGCATTGAAACAGGTTGAATAAGCTGCTGAGATGTAGGGACTTTGCCAATTAACGTTATCTAAGGGGGCTGATATATGGCCAGTGCACTAGCAGGCTTGTTTGAGAGTATTAAGTTTTTTGTTGCACCTGAAAGGGAGACGTTATCTTTTCGTCGTGCAGTCGCTAAAGTGAAGGTGAATACAAAAGGTCTGGTAGCTGGTGTCGGTGTTGCAGATATCACGCCGAGACCAGGCGTACCTAAAGGTGGTTATGCCGCGATGGCCAATTTTGGTAATGGTTTTCGAACGCGGTTGCGAGTTAGGTCTTTTTATATCGATCAAGAGGGCTGTGAGCCTATTGTTATCGTTCAGGCTGATTTGCACGCCGGCTCTTCTATTATTCGGGACAAAGTCGCAGAGCTGGTAGCAGAGAGAACTAATATTGAGTCCAACAACCTTTGTATGACCTGTACACATACTCATTCTGGTCCAGGACAGCTGCTCGATAGCGATTTTTATAATGCATTTGCGTCAAATAAACCAGGGTTTGATCCAGAGCTGTATGATTTTGTTGTTGCGCAAATAGTATCTTCAGTAATGGAGGCTTTTCATGAAAGGAAACCCGCTAAGGTCGCTACAGGTTCTATAGAGGTATGGCACGCCACACGAAATCGGGCTTTAGATCCCTACCTGGCTAACCCTGGGAAACCCGATAAGACTACGATATATGATGCTATTAACCCTGACCTCTTCATGATTAGAATTGATCAGCAGGGTGAGGATGGCCAGTTTTACCCCAAAGCGGCAATCTCATGTTTTTCTATACACGGTACTACGGTGCCGGTTTCAGAAAAGCTTAATAATGCTGATGTTTGGGCTTACATTTGCCAGGAGCTCCAGTGGAAGATACAAAAGCACTATGAAATGCCGTGGGACGCGGTTCATGGGGCCTTTCAGGGAACCCACGGTGATATTGCACCTAATATAAAGAAAGGGCAGGCGGGTTTTAAAGAGTCTCGGCGTATTGGATGTGATATTGCAGAAAAAGCATGGGAGTTGTTTGCATCCTTAGGTAATAAGCTTGAGTCGAGGATTACACTATCGTCAGCAATACGAGAGGTTGATTTTTACGAAGAGTCGGAGAAACATCCGGGTGTAATTGCGAGTAGGCCAGTCTTAGGAACTGCACTGACGGCGGGAGCGTATGAAAATGAAACCCCTTTTTTATATAATACCCCTTTATTCAAGCATGGCATGGGTAGTGCTAGATCGGTATTTACTAATGGGGAGCAGGGGCATAAGCGTTGGGTGGCATCTTACTTACAGTTTGCTGCTCTTCCTAAAAAAGAGTTTCCTCATAAACGCCAGTTACAAGTGCTTAATATTGGTAATTTTGTGATGTTGGCGCTGCCTTTTGAAGTTAGTGTCGAAGCAGGACGTCGTTTTACCACAACGGTTTATGCTGTGCTGGGATCCAGCAATATACGACATAAGCAGGTATTTGTGACGAGTTTGGCAAATGGTTACACAGGGTATACCGTAACCCCCGAGGAGTATGCTCGCCAATTCTATGAAGGGGGGCATACATTATATGGTCCTAAGTCTACGCCATTCCTAGCAGAGAAGTTTGCCGGTATCGTTGAGGATTTAGCGATTAAGGGGAATTTCGCAGATGTCCCTCTTCGAAAAGAGTTAAGTTTAAAGACGTGCCACTATTTCGAACCCTATCGTAATGCTATTAAAACCAAGACTGAGGTGGCTGTGCTGAACCGCCCTGGTTACCAGCGAAGCTCTGATACGGAAGAGGAGTGTTGGACATTTCATTTTTTTGACCGCCCTTCACATGAATTGGATTTCAATATACCTTTGCTGCATATCGAGGTGAGTGAAGCGAATACAAACAATTGGCTACCTCTAGTTGTGGGTGGAAGAGGCGTAAATGATCAAGGTTATGATATTGCGTTACGTGTGTTAGATACCGAAGATCATGCTGGGCGAGTGCGATATTTGGCAAACTGGTACAATTTCGATTTGGCGTGTAAGGGTTTAAGCCCTGAGGGTGCAGCTGATAAACTGTATCGGTTTGTCTATTTTGATCAGGTAAATGGAGTAGATGTGTTCTCTGCAGCTTTTCCCCTAGTTACTGAAGGTACATGCCTGACGACATAAGCGTTATTCCTTCTAGCGGACTCCTCTGGTTGGCTAGAAGAAATGATACATTTCCTGCTAGCTTACTCATCGAAGAAAGGCTGTTTTATGGTATGATCCGGCCTTGAATGCCCCCTAATGGGCTTATATTGTTGAAAATTTGATGGAAAGAGTAAGCTGATGAATATTGATCTGTCTCTAATGCCTATGACATTGGATGTTGTACATGTTGGTTTAGGCGCCTTGTCTTTGTTGTTGATTGTCATTGTGGTGGTTATGGCAGTATTGAAATCGTCTTCAGGTGCTAGCGAAGCTCCGGTTGAACCGAATAAAGAGCAAAATACGACTACAAATCAAGCCGAAGAAAGCCTGAATAAACAAGATTTGTTAAAGGAAACAACGCCAGAGGCAGCGCTGCAGTTGTTAATGTTATTACAGCAAGATGCACGGCTAATTGACTTCATTCATGAAGATCTGACTGGGTTTGGCGATAGCGATGTTGGTGCAGCGTCAAGGGTTGTTCATGAAGGGTGCAAGAAGGTATTGCAACAGGTATTTAATTTTGAGCCAATAAGAAGTGAGGAAGAAGAGTCTAGAGTTACACTCGCTCAAGGGTTTAATGCTTCTGAAAACAGACTTACCGGTAATGTAACGGGAGAAGCACCGTTTACCGGAACGCTGATTCATAAAGGTTGGCGTGTAAATGAGGTGTCGTTGCCTCAGTTAGCAAAGAAACATGACGTTTATGTGATTGCACCTGCGGAGGTGGAATTATGAAATACAGTATTGGAATAGATTTAGGTACCACCAACTCGGTTGTTTCTTATGTTGAACTCGGTGGTGATGACGCTCAAAGTGTTCAAGATGAACCCGTAACGGGTTTGTTAGAAATTGCACAATTAACGTCAGCGGGTAATGTTGAAAAGAAAAAGCAATTACCATCTTTCCTTTATCTTCCTCATGAATCTGAAATTACGGAAGCTGAAACTGTATTGCCTTGGGGTACGCAAACGTCAAAAATAACAGGCGTACTCGCACGTGAATTAGGGGCCAAGACACCAATTCGTTTAGTCTCAAGTGCAAAAAGTTGGCTGAGTCATGGCGGCGTTGATCGCAAATCAAATTTTTTGCCGCTGAACAGTCCTGAGGACGTAAGCACAGTTTCTCCGCTGCAAGCATCCATTGACTATTTGGCCCATCTCAAGAGCGCATGGAATAACGAATTCCCGGAAGATTCATTCGATGAGCAAGAAGTCATTATTACTATCCCCGCTTCGTTTGATCCTGCTGCTAGAGATCTGACTGCAGAAGCTGCTCGGGCTATTGGTGTTCGTCACCTAACGTTGCTTGAAGAACCTCAGGCTGCTGTATATAGCTGGGTAAAGTCCATGGGGGATAATTGGCGTGATCAGGTCTCAGTCGGTGACGTTATTCTTGTGGTTGATATCGGCGGTGGAACCACAGATTTATCGTTAGTTGCTGTTACTGAAGACGAAGGTAACTTAATTCTAAATCGAATCGCGGTAGGAGATCATATTCTCCTAGGTGGCGATAACATGGATTTAGCACTTGCTTACCAGGTCAGGGCCAAATTGGCGAAAGAGGGAAAAAACCTTCAGCCATGGCAGGTTCAAGCGTTAACTCACGGTTGTCGTTCCGCTAAAGAAAAAATGTTGATTGATACTACGTTGGAGGCTGTGCCTCTTGTTGTTCCCAGTCGTGGCTCGAAATTGTTAGGTGCGACACTGCGTTCTGAATTAACAAGAGCAGAGGTTGAACAAACGTTAGTCAATGGTTTCTTCCCTGAAGCGACAATAGATGAGCATCCGGTTGAAAAACCAAGAGCCGCTTTAACGCAAATAGGTTTGCCTTATGCTCAAGATGCCGGGATTACTCGACACATCGCTGGTTTTCTAAGCAAGCAGGCTGGAGCTGCCGATTCTTTGGGATTTGATTCGCAAGATGAATTTATTAAACCTGCAGCAATCTTGTTTAATGGTGGAACGCTTAAAGCACCTGTTCTTGCTAATCGGTTATTGTCGATTGTTAATGGCTGGTTAGCAGAAGCAGGGGCAGATAATGCCCGGTTGTTAGACGGCGCTGACCTAGACTTGGCCGTCGCAAAGGGTGCAGCTTATTTTGGCTTCGTGAAAAAAGGTGGTGGTGTTCGCATTCGTGGTGGACTGGCGTCAGCCTATTATATCGGCGTAGAGAGTTCTATGCCGGCTGTGCCAGGTATGGAAGCTCCTGTTGAGGCGCTTTGTCTGGCTCCGTTCGGTATGGAGGAAGGTACCGAGGCCGAGGTTTCTGATCTAGAATTTGGTTTGATTGTGGGGCAGCCTGTTCGGTTTAAATTCTTCGGTTCAACGGTTCGTCGGGATGATGTCTCAGGCACTCTTCTTGATTTTTGGTCTCCTGAAGAACTGGAAGAATTGCCAGAAATTCAAGCTAACCTGACAGCGGACAACCGTAAAGAGGGCGAGGTGGTTCCCGTACGTTTGGCGGCGAAGGTCACAGAAATTGGTACGTTAATGGTGGAAGCTATCTCTCGAGATGATGATCAGCGCTGGCAGGTAGAGTTTGATGTGCGGGACTAAGCTCGTTATACACGGCAATGAGTCTTCTGTTAAATAACGCTGTCATTATTTAAGGTGAATTGTGAGCAATACGCATAATCCTCGTTTTCTTATTGGTATCGATTTAGGCACAACCCATACGGTTGTGGCCTATGCCGATATATCTCGCGGCCCAAACCATGCCACGCCGACATTGTTTGAAATTGATCAGTTAGTTTCGGGTGGTGAAGTTGCAAAAAGGAAATTATTACCCTCATTTCGTTATCACCCTACAGTCGGTGAAATTTCTGATGAGGATATTGCTTTGCCTTGGGGCAAAACAACGTTAAGGGGGGATGTTGATAGCGTTGTTGTTGGGGAGTGGGCGCGAGAACTCGGCTCTAAGGTTGAGGGGCGTCAAGTTGCTAGTGCGAAAAGCTGGTTGTCTCATGATAAGGTTGATAGAACTGCCGATATTTTACCCTGGGGCGGCGCAGACGATGTAGAAAAAGTATCCCCGGTATTGGCTAGTGCCAGTTATCTTGCTCATGTGCGTGCTGCCTGGAATCACGCCAATCCAGACAATCCGATAGAAAACCAAAAAGTCACCATTACAGTGCCAGCATCATTTGACGAGGCAGCAAGATCGTTAACGGTTACTGCCGCGAAATATGCTGGGTTGTCTAGCGTGGTTTTGATCGAAGAGCCTCAGGCAGTTGTATATGATTGGTATTATCGTCATAAAAACGAAGCCGATGGAAGTGTCGAAAAAGTATTAGAGAACACAAAGTTATTACTGGTATGTGATATTGGTGGTGGCACAACAGATTTAAGTCTAATCCAGGTAAAAGAAAAAAATCAAAAGCTGGTGTTAAGCCGGATCGGTGTTGGTGACCACTTGATGCTGGGTGGTGATAATGTTGACTTGGCACTTGCGCATCAGGCAGAGCAGAAAATTGCGGGAGAGGGTAAGCAACTCAGGCTTGCAACGTTAGCCCAGCTTATTCAGCAATCTCGCCAAGCAAAAGAACTGCTCATGTCTGAGCCTTCTCCTGAAAGTGCAAACGTAACGGTATTGGGTAGTGGTTCTCGGTTAATTGGTGGTGCGAAAACAGCACAACTAGATCGAGATTCAGTACAAGAGTTAGTGCTAAAGGGTTTTTTTCCTAAGGTCGATTTAGACGAGTTTCCGGCAACAACACAAAGTGGTGTGGTTGCATTTGGACTTCCTTATGCGAAAGATCCTGCCATTCCAAAACATATAGCGCAATTTTTGCAACGCTATCAACGCTTGTCACAGCAGGCATTGGGTGTTTCTGGTGACGAAAGGGCTGTGCCTGATACGGTATTGTTTAATGGCGGCGTATTTAATAGCCCATTAATTAAACGTCAGTTATTGGACGTATTAACCCAATGGAAGGGAGGTGCTTTGATTGAATTAGACAATGGATCTCCGGATTTGGCGGTTGCTTATGGTGCAGTTGGTTACGCATTATCAACATTGACCGGGAAGTTTACGATTGGAGGTGGAGCAGCACACTCGTTTTTCTTGTGTGTTGATGGTGATGCCGAAGGTATTTGTTTGCTTCCTAGAGGAACTGAAAAAGGCGAAGAGGTTTTGTTGGCGGCAAAGCGATTTTCTTTGCGTTTAGGTGAACCGGTAAGGTTTGAATTGTATTCAGTATCTAATGATGAGCGTTACTTTCCTGGGCAAATTGTTGATTGCTCTAATAGTATATTTAAAAAGCTTCCATCATTAATGACCTCCTTAGATTGTTCGATGGATGGCGCGACGGAGGTGGATGTCGTGATTGTTTGTTATCTGACAGAAATAGGCACTGTCAAAATGCAATGTGCATCGATTGCCAATCCATTAGAACGCTGGGACTTAGAGTTTGAGATTAAAGGCGGAAAACTTTCAGAATTGGTGATTAACAAACCTGATCTCGAAATGTTGAATAAAAATTTGCCACAAAATTTTGAAAAAGTTAGAGAGCTTATAAGTGGTGTTTACGGGGGTAGTAATAAGTCTGCTAGTCCCGATTTAGTTAAAAAGCTTAGAAAGGAATTAGAAGTCACACTGGGTAAGAAAGAGAAATGGCCGTTGCATGTGCTGCGAGCGATGTTTGTTGAGTTAGTAAAGGGAGAGAAGAAGAAAAGGCGGTCTAAGGATCATGAGAGGGTGTGGTTTAATTTGGCAGGCTTTACCTTGCGACCGGGAATAGGTTTCGAAAATGACTATTCATTTATCCAGGTTATATCCCCTTTGTATGAGGCTGGGTTGCAATTTGGTCAGGGCCATCAGGCATGGGCAGAATGGTGGAGTTTTTGGCGCCGTATAGCCCCTGGCTTACCTGCTTCATTGCAAATTCGCCTGTTTGAAGATGTTGCTAAGTTTATTAATCCAGGCACAGCCCGAAATGCTAGTGTTGTAGCGGAATCAAAAAAGAAGGCCTACGAGGAGATGTTGCGCCTGTCTGCATCGTTAGAGCACTTACCGTTGTTACAGAAGAGATTGTTGGGTAAGTGGTTGGTAGCAAGGTTAGAAAAGGATTCTTCTACGGCAAGCCTATGGTGGGCGCTTGGTAGGGTAGGGTCTAGGGTGCTTGTCGGGGCTGATTCAACGTTTGTTGTCCCTGCGGAAGAAGCAGAAAAATGGCTGAGGTTGGCTTTGTCAGAAGATTGGAGAAAACAGTCGCCTGCAGGGTTGTGCGCTATGATGATTGCTCGTCGTAGTGGCGATCGAATGGTTGATGTTTCTACTGATATGAGGATGTCAGTTGTCGAAAAGCTAATCAGCGAAAAATGCCCTGAATCCTGGGTTGAAATGGTGCGATCTGTTTCTGAATTAGATTCGGCAGATACTAAGCGGATGTATGGCGATGCGTTGCCTATGGGGTTGACTCTGCTGGCATAGGGGGAGCCTCACATCGAGACGGCTGGCTGGTATTGCTGGTAGCGCAAAAAATTCCAGATTATAGGAATGCCTTGGAACAATTTCTGCCATAATATACAGTAATTATGGTTCGTTAGAAGGTATTGATATAGTGAATATCGCCCGTGTTGATCTAAATTTATTGGTGTATCTGGATGTTTTGCTGAGAGAGCAAAACGTCACTCGAGCAGCGGAACAGCTGGGAATAACTCAACCAGCGATGAGCAACGGATTGCGGCGTTTACGTGATTTGTTTAATGATCCCATCCTTGTGCGCTCTTCCTCTGGAATGAAACCGACAGAACGGGCATTGGATGTTCAGCCTAAGGTGCGTAAAATTCTAACGGAAACACAATTTCTGTTAGAGCCTAAACAAGACTTCAAGCCACTTACAAGCAAGCGTGTGTTTAGAATCATGGCATCAGATTATGCTGAGGCTACCTTGTTTCCAAAGCTCATTAAGAATATTCGTAGTGAAGCTCCAAATATTATTCTTGATGTATTGACCCCAAGTGATGTTAGCTATCAGGATTTAGAGCAGGGAAGGGTTGATATGGCGATTAACCGGTTTAATGAAATCCCTCAATCATTTCATCAAACCACTGTATGGACGGATACCTTTTCTTGTTTAGTGAATTCTAACAATCCCGCGTCAAAAAATTTCGGATTGAAGACGTATTTAGAAGCGCAGCATGTTTGGGTAAGTAAAACAGGGATGGGGGTTGGGTTTGGTATTAACCCTGAAAAGTCTGGTGGGTTAGGGTGGATTGACCAGGCGCTCTCTAGAATTGGTCAGAAGAGAAAGATTTCTGTGTTTACTCGGCATTATCAAATGCCAGGGTTATTGGTTCAGAATAATGATTTGATTGCCACGTTGCCAACTAAAGTGGCAGTGATGCAGGCGGAGAATTCAGACTTGGAGGTTAAAGAACCACCGTTTTATATACCAGAGTTTGAATTGAAAATGGCTTGGAGCCCGATGTTGCATCATAACCCCGCGCATCAGTGGTTGAGGAGGTTGATCGGGTATACAGCGGGGAAGTTAAGGTGAGGCTGAAGTAAATATCAAGTATTAAAAAAGGGCCAGAAGGCCCTTTTTTAATACTCAATTTTGTTATGTTGGTGTTACGTCTATTAACTCACCATTCTTTCCATCTGTTTTTGTAACCTGGAATTCTCTAGTTGTCCACGTTAGAGCTGTTGGATCATCATAATGACTGGTTACCAAACTGTTAAAGAAGTCGCTCGTTGGGTCTTGTTTTGCAACGCCGCCCGGTAGTACACCAGTAGCTACATGGTGGAACGTTGTGGTCAAGGTAGTCGATGTTACGCTTACTGTTGCGACACCATTTACAGCGTTGTTGTTGTAGTTAATACTTGAGTTACCTTCTTTTATGAAGGTGGTTAAACCTGCCGATAATGTGGCTCCGGTTGTTATGTCATCTAGACCTATAACATCGTCAGTGTCTACGACAGTGGCGATAGCCCCTGTAACAAACGATCCAAAATTTCCAGATGAAACTGCGGGAGTTGTAAACTCAATTGCTCTGTTGCCATTGGTATTTGCACCATGGTCAGTGGCAAAGGATGCATGGATGTCGCCAGATATAATGATGGTATCTGCTCCTTTAAGAGTTTTAAGGCCATTGCTCGCTATCGCTCCAGTTGGGTCATCCATCAAAACTGTGCGTCTAAACGGGAAGCCATCCCATTGATCCACGTTTAAATAGACCTTTGCTTTTGGAAGAGCACTGCTCAGCATGTTGGTGTCAAGTGTTTGTCTGAGTATAGAATCTTGACCGGTACAGCTATCAGTGCTGGCATCAAGCACCATTGATGTAAATGATGTTGAGCTACCTAAAACATTCCAAGTAGCGTTGCTAATAGATAGGTTGATAAGGATATTGGTTTGTTGTGCGTCACCCCAGGCATTGTCGTAACTGGTGTTCCCAACAACTGCGCTTAGGTATGCTGTATATAGGTCGTATGTGTTTTTGACAACATTGTAGCGCGCCCCTATGCCGTTTGCGGCAAATAGGCTTTGCTTACCTAGGAATGAGTAGGAAATTCCATATTTTAGAGCTTCATCTGAGATTGTAAAGCCATTGATATTTGTAGGTGATGCAGGGTTTGTTGCAGCGTTGACTGGGTCGCTCAATGTAGGGAAACCAGTGGTGGTAAAGTTGGGGTTCAAATTGTTGACAACTCCAGCTAATGCCAAAAATGCATTGATTGTTGTAGTGTCAATTAATACGCTTGTAGTTCCATCACCGATGATAGCGGCAACCCGGTCGACAATCGATTGGTCGGTAGGAGCTATCCCAAGTTCCGCTGCATATGCGTTAGGCAGGAATGCACTTAGAAAGCCAAGGTAGGCAGCAATTGGAACCGGGGTTGCCGTTTGGTTTATCATCACCGTTGTGGTAATGGAACCGGCTATGTCGTGTATGTCTATATATTGTGGTAACCCAAGGCCAGGCGCGACGGCATGGGTTGTTGCTGTGAGGGTAGCAGCTTGAGTAGCGGGGTCTGTTATGCCTGCAACTCCTTGGAATGCGGCAACAAGTGCGTCGTTAGAGTTTCCGCCAGGGTTAGGGGCTGTAGGGTCACAGAAAGCAATTGAGTTTAAGCTGACAAGCGTGAGTAAAGTCCCACCCAATCCAGCCTCATTGACTACGACGCTACCCGGGAATGCATCTTCTGCAATCAAATGATCAGGCCTAAATGTTCGAAAGTCTGACATCATCAGGTTTAAATTTGAGCCAAAGCGGAATTGGCGCGATATGATTGATTGATAAAGATCATTTCTATCTACTGATATTTGCCCACTGGCTTCAGGTCCACCTGTATTTGGAACGATATCAATAGGCGTGTATTCAAAGAAGGCCTGCTCAGAGTTCTCTTTTCTTGTTGTATTTTGCTCATTTGCTTTGCCATCAGTATATGTGGCATTGTCTTGCCATGAATCGTCTGAGAATTCATGGTCGTCCCATATGTTTATGAAGGCAAATTTCTCATGAACTTGCTGTAAAATCGAGTCACCTTTATAGGTTTTATAGAGCTGTCGATAATTGCTAAGAGATTGTGCTGCAAAATGTGTGGTAGCTGTCGCGCTGGGTAGCGGCAGTGCCCCATCTTGATCTGTAAAAGTTATGGGGCGAACATTCGCTTGGAAACTAGGGTCTCCCGTAGTTTCATATATGTAATCACCAAGATGAACAATGAAATCTACTGAATCCAATTGATCCTGTTCCAGGAACTTAAGTAGTGTGTTGTAGTAACCATTTACGTAGTCTTGGCAGCTGACGAAGCCAAATTTAACCGGCGTATCTACATTGCCTTTAGCTGCAGTTTTAAAGCGCCCTGTTCGAGATGATGTGTCGCTTGTAATAAAACGATAATAATAGGTGGTTGCATTTTGTAGGTCGGTAACTTTAACTTTTATGCAGTGATCACTGGTCGATGAAGACGTTAATGACGTTTGTGCAATGATGCTGGAAAATGAAGAGTCGTTCGCTACTTGTACGATTACACTTTGATCTGATGAGCTTGTTTCTAGGCGTGTCCACAAAATGATAGAGTTTGCCTTAGGGTCACCTGATGCGACGGATTGTGGGAATATTGTTCCTTCATCGACGCTTGAAAATGATATGCTGCTACCGTGGTCGGAGCTGTCGCTTCCACAGCCAGCCAAACCTCCTGCCCCAACGGCTCCTGCGCTAACAACAACGGTTTTGAGAAAACGGCGACGAGTAAAATTGGAGTTCATAGGCTGACCTTTCAG
>CAJXZM010000139.1 GCA_913063125.1 uncultured Gammaproteobacteria bacterium
AAAATGACCAAGTATCTTGTCGTTTATTGACTCATCCCAATCAACCACTTTGGCTTGATTTAATTCAATATCAAACGCAATAGCGTCCTGAAATTTATGATAATTCTTTAAATAAACGGGTGTTTTCATATTAGTATGTGCCGTAAATCCCCACTAAAGCGTCATTGCCTCGCTGGTTATTGTCTAACCCATCATTCTTCAGTGTGTTCGCTGGTACTGTTCCTACGCGCTTAGCTATCGTAACATTGAAGATGTGATGGCAGAGCGTGGTCTCAAGATTGATCATAGTACACTGAATCGATGGGTTGTTCACTACGCACCGAAGTTGGAAAAAGCCCTCCATCAAAAGAAGAAACGACCTGGCGACCGGTGGCGGCTTGACGAGACTTACCTCAAAGTTAAAGGCGAATGGAAATACTATTATCGAGCAGTCGATAAAGAAGGGGGTATTATTGATATTTTTCTCACTGCTAAGCGTGACACCAAATCAGCTCTACGTTTATTCAATAAGGAAGGTGTTAACCCGTTCAACGATGAGAATAATCGGCGAGTAAAAATCCGCCAATGTAAATACCTGAACAATATAATCGAACAAGATCACCGGTGTGTCAAACGCATCACTCGTTCGATGTTAGGTTTTAAAAACCTTTACTCAGCACAGAGAACCTTGGCTGGAATTGAGGTTGTTGCGATGCTCAAAAAAGGTCAGATGAAGAAGATGTTACATTGATTCCTATGAGATATGAGGTTGCCGGTATGATTGCTAACAATGGTGATTTTGTTAATGATGGTGTGTTCAAGAAATATCGTCAAGCAGGCTAATGGCTTTCAGTGGGTAAATAAACCCTCCATAAAATATTTTATTGTAATGTGATAAACCACAAGCATTGCCTATGAGCTAGTCGCCATTTTGAATAATTTCCTCGTAACAATATGCATTTAGTTTCTTATAATCACTTTTCCAAAATGCAACGGAAGGCTTCGTGGAAAACTAGATATGGATATGAGTAAATTTTTGAATTTATCGTGTTTTATTTGTTTTTTTCGTTGAAAGAACGAGCCTTCTGATTGCTTTACAATACGAGGCAGTTTATCGCTGCTTCATAAAGGAGCAATTCCAAATGACAAGGTGTTCAGTGTTTTTAAAAAGCCTCTCTATAGTGCTAGTTCCCGCCGTTTTATCTGCCTGCGGTGGTACAACAATTTATGTGCATCAAGCTAACGGAGATGATAGCTTGCTCGGCACAAAAGATGCGCCGTTTATGACCATTCAAGCAGCCATTGATTATGCAAAAGAAAATCACTCTGCTGCTGACATTCATATAGCAGAAGGGGTTTATTCAGCCAATTCGTATGCAGAAGGTAAAGCTGTTGTTACTCTTGCGGACAATATTTCAATTTACGGCGGATATTCTAATGACGACTGGGCGGAAAGAGATACCACGCAATACAAAACCGTTATCAGAGATGTCAGCACAGAAGGTGGTACATTTGAGCAAACCAATCACGTCATTTATGCAGAAGATGTGACTGAAGGTACAATCGTTGATGGCCTTTATATTTATGGTGGCAATGGTGATGTAAACCTAACCATACTCAATCGAAACTCGTCTCCTACCATCCAAAACAATTATCTCTATGGTGGTGATATAAATAACACATCCGTGGTTTATAACATTCATTCTTCACCCATCGTCACGGACAACACCATTGTTGGCCAAAGCGGCAACATGAGTTATGCAATATATAACCGAGACGCCAGCCACCCTAGCATCATGAGAAATAAAATCATTGGCAGTGTATATACCGGCCCTTCAGATGGTGAAGATCAAGATGATGACACCTACAGTGTTGCCTCCACAGGTATTTACAACACTGAAAAATCCAACCCAATAATTGCCAATAATTACATTGATGGTGGCAATATTACTTACTCCTTAGGTATTTATAGCGAAGACTCATCACCGATTATTCGTAACAATACCATCAACGGCGGGAATAATGCGAGCTACTACACAATGGCAATTGCCATCAACGCAGATGCTCACCCCATCATAGAAAATAATATTATTTTTAATCATGATGGCATATATACTTACGGTTATTACGCATTTGATGGCTTATCCAGCTCAGTATTGCAAAATAACAATTTTTACAATATGTCAGAGACTCATGGCAACAACTATTCCTTTGACCTGACATTTACAGATTTGAAAGGTGCCGATGGCAACATACTTACCATAGAAGATAATGATTGGAGTTTATACTCATACGCTAGCCCCGAGCTAGTAAGCAACGGCATCAACGGTAACCATCCTGATGCAAGCTGGAGTTTTGATGATGATATTTCTGGTACCCTGCGTGCACCAGCTTCTGCAGATAATGCATTAGGCTGGACTATTGGTGCTCACGAACATCCTGGAACACTAGCCAACAGAACCCATGTTGCATCAGTTAACGATCAAAGGCTCTCTATTACCCTTGAAGCTCCAACCTCTGATGTACCAGAAAAACTAGAAATCCAATAAACCTTACCTGCTATCGGCAAGCTCTTGCAAAAACGGCTTGCCGGTAGTTTTGACTTGGGTTGTGTCGCATCCAGATGTCCCTAAGTTCAGCATGGTAGAATGATCCTTCCATCAAAAGAGGAAACGACCTGGCGATCGGTGGCGGCTTGACGAGACTTACCTCAAGGTTAAAGATGAATGGAAATACTATTATCGAGCAGTCGATAAAGAAGGGGGTGCTATTGTTTTTCTAAAAGATCAGGCGTAGGGGGGCTTTGGGTTTTTGAGGAATTTAGTTGGATTTATTAATCCGATTATACCGCTCTCATAACTTCCTAAATCCATGAATGTGCGATTGCTGACAGTTGTGATTTTATTGATAATAGTATGCCCATGAAAAACGTGATCAATGTTTTTGATAGGCTGAATCAGACCGTGTACGGCTTCTGGGCAGTGCACCTGGTTCTTATTCCATAACATGCCATGGGTAAGTGGTGTATGGGTGGTGTTGTCTCTTTTGTTTTTAGAGGAAAGCTGTGCTGTTACCTCGTTCCAATCACAAGTTTTAGGCAGTTCCGCATGAATCAATCCAACGGTTTCCCCATCACTTAGTGTTAGCTCTATAGCCATGGGTAAGCCAACTAAGGCTTCGTAATAAGGCTCTAATTCAGAGTTATTAAGATCTTCACTCCAATCTCCTCCCCAGAACCCCCATTGAGTGCGGACATGGGATGATTCACTTTCAAATGCATCTATTAGCATCAACTCGTGATTGCCTAGGATGGAGTGGAACCAAGGTTTGGAAAGGTATTCAATAACCAGACTGGATTCATCTCCCCGATCGATTAGGTCACCTAAACAAAACAACCGATCTTTGGAAATATCAAATCCAATTGATTTAAGCTGTTTCTCGAGTAGAGAATAATGCCCATGAATATCTGAACAAATAAAATCATTCCCTTCTTTATTAAGATTAAATCTACATAGTTTTGTCATATCACAATCGGGTAATATCTAATTGGAAGGAATATAAAGCGCATTATCTAAAAGGCCTTCATAAACATAATTTAAATATAACCGAACATCCTCATTGTTAAGTTGCTTTTGTCTTGGTGTATCTAGAAGATAATCTGTTAAATTCAGCCCCCTGTCATTTATCACAAACTCCAATGTCTTTGCCAATTGAGCTTGTTGCGATGCTCAATAAAGGTCAGATGAAGATGAGCATGGAGGGCTCTTTGTCAACTGGCCCCTGCGTGAACAAGCCAGCTAGCCAGTTCATCATCTTTTCTGTCGATTGCGAGGGATATAATGGACTGTAAATTTACCGATTGAAAAGAAAACCCATGCGCTTTGAGTAACTCTAGATTATTTTGTGGTTCTACATGGTTTGTAAAGTGGTCATATCGAAAGTCATATAAATAGATTAGAAAACATTCGCCATCGTTGTTTGTAACGTGTAGATTCACATCTTGTGTGAGTAAGAACTTCAAAACATCAAAATTTCCTTGTTTAGCCCATTCGAAGATAGGTGTTTCACCTGAACTGTTCCTATGATTTAAGTCGAGCCCTCTTTCTACTAGTTTTTTGATTAATTCAATTTGTCGTCCAGGCTCACGATTATCGCTTTCCATATGAGGCATCATAACGTAATGCATTAAGCTATTATTATCATTGTCGCAAACAGTACAGTCAGGGATGTTGTCGAGTAAAAATAGTGCAGGCTCAATAATCTTTTTTGTACCGCCTAAATGTCGCAACCACTTCATTAACGGTGTTTTTCCTTGTTTATCTTGCTGGTTGCAATTAACCCCTTTATTTAAAAGCAGCTGCATAATTTCAATCGATATGTCTATATCTGGAGGGTATTCAGTGTCTGAAAATTGACCGAAGAGATTTGTACCCTCAAGATCTGTTGTGTGGATATCGGGGGTTAAGGAAATCAGATATTTAATTAAGGGGATATCAAATTTCGTGATTGCGTACATTAAAGGTGTTCGACCAAGAGCATCTAGGTGGCATGGAGAAATACCTCGTTCAATCAAGCTCTTTATGTCATTCAGCTTGGCGCTTTTAGTGACCAAAATGCCGGCTAAGTTTTGTCCTTTTAGGTTGCTGTAATGCTTATCCTCGATTAATAGAGCAAGTTTGAGGAGCACTTTAGGGCAGGGATATTTGTCGTTGAAGTGAGGGTCGACAGCTAACTCACCTTTAATATTTTTACGATTAAGGTCAGCGCCAGAATTAACTAACCATTCAATAGTTTCTAACTCATCAGCTAAGTGCAGAGCTGTATTACCATCTGAGTCCGTTGAGTTGATATCCACGCCGAAGCCTATTAGATATTGGCAAATTTTTAGCTTGTCGTCAGAGGCTGCTTTAACAAAAAAGCTTTGAAGAAGCTCAGGATATTCATTAGGGTTAATAATGTTCTCGCAGATATGGGCAGTCAGTTCTTCATATCCTTTGTGGGAAATTTCGCCTAAAGGCCACCAGTTCTTGTCGCCTTTTTTGGGGGGGGGAGAGAATTGAATGAGGGACTTGGCTGTTGTGATTTTTTCAGCACAAGATGCAGCTCGATAGCATTCTTGAAGGGCCTGACTATCGTTGTCGCCATATTTTGAAAAATAATACACCAAAATTTCAGTTGAGCCCTTTTTAGCTGCACGTATCAGGTCATGGTCAGTAATTTCAGATTCTGGATTCTTCTCTAAAAAAAAATCATAAGCCTCAATATTATTGCTTGACAGGCTGAGTATGAGGGGGTTGCGTTTAGATTTTTTGGCTGTGTCTTTATCAATAAGATATTGTAAAAAACTAATTGAAGCGCCAGCGCATATTGCAAAGTCCAGAGATGAATAGTTGTACTCGTATAGTGAAAGCGAAAAGTCCAACGGAGCCCCTGCTTCTATTAAACACCTTGCTAACGCGTGGTTTTTTTTCTGTATAGTATGGTCAAGAAAACTTAAATGGTTGTAAGTGATTTCTATGAAATCAAAACCATGGTCAGTAAACTGAGTAAGCGTGTTTTGTAAATCTTTTTCAGAACACAGCTCAAGTGGAATGTTGCCCTCTTTGTTTTCGGCATACATATCGAACCCTAACTGAAGGAGGGTTTCGATAAGTTCTGACGTACCATTGATGGCTATGTGCAGTAATGTATTCTCTTGTGCGGAAAATTTGTGTGTTTTAACCTCTGATAAATAGAGTAAAGCTAATACCAAATTGACATCTCCACGGATGGTGGCCGACTCTATGGGGCTTACTTGTTGATCAGTTCGAAGGTAAGGATCAGCTCCAGCGCTAAGTAGAGCTTTTACCAATTCATACTCATTATGCTCAATAGCATGCATTAAAGGTGTTAAACCCTGATCATCGTATTGATTAATGGTATCTATTGAATGCGTTTTTAAATATAGCTCTAAAACCTCAGGGTTTACAACGACAGGTGGTGTGCGTGAAAAGTCCAGGGTGACTTTTTTGTTGATTTTGACATAGTCAAAATCGGCATTAAACTTCTTGAGGTTTGGCATGTGAGATGACTGCAGGATATCCATAGTCTCTTTCGAAACTTCAGATTCATAGAATTCCTCAGTTACATAGGCGTTAAGGTTTAGATCAAGAACCTCTAAGTTGGGTAAATTAACTTCTTCTGTGAGCTCAAAACTACCAGTAATATCGAGCGACAGTATACCCGAATGTTTTTTAAGGAGTTGAGTCACATCACCTATTTCGCAGTTGTTCCAGCAAGAATTAACCGTAGCATTGATTTCGCCAATATTCAGGGATTGAAGGCAAGGTAATGTTGCCTGTTCGAGTATTTCGAGAATTTGCTCAAAATCGATGGTCTCTCCTTGTTCCCAGCCTACTGTTAGCTGTTGTAAGTATTGCGCATAAGGAGAGTTCACTAAAGCAGTGAGCAATTTTAAAGTATCTTCTTCATCCCCTAAAAAGAGCGAAAAAGAAGCCAGTTTAGCCGGTAGCGGTAACTCAAGTGACAGTCCATGGGTTTGGTATACAGGATCACCCGATAGAAAGAGGTTGTTTTTTCCTGAATAATCTCGCAATTCGGCGAAGAGGGTGTTTTCTTTTGTCTTTTGGTTTATCGGAAAAGAGTTAAGTGCAGTTTCAAAGATGTTCATTGTGCAGGTTGTGATCTCGGTGGAATTCTCTGTCTCTCTATTTGACGTCAGTTTTTTTATAAATTTCCTAAACATATGTTTTTCTTCATTATTTACAATCGCGAGTTCTATATTTGGCTGTTACTTAACGAACGGCACCGAAAGCCACCTTGCGGGATTGGCGAGCCTGTAACAGCGTGGCTGGATGGAGAACGTTAACAGTGCCATAGCTAAGACTGCTTGATACTGCGAGCTGTGCGCTTGCCTTGCAGGGTTTATTGCAAGGCATGTGAGCAGCGGGTTTAAGTCTGAAAGCTGGGTTAGTGCTTTATGCGGCAACGGCTTTTTTGGATCGTAACTTCTTTACGCCAACAAAGATTAATGTTGGGATACCAAACATGGCAAAGAATTTACCTGTCAACGATCCAACGTAAACGGGTACGCCAAGCATTGGAAAAATAATCATCATGGGGGCCAGTAAGGCGAACAATATACCAAGGATATGGTATGCCGATTTCAGGATTTTGTTGTCTGTTAGCTCTCGCAGTTTTGGACTGTAATACAATCCGGTGATCATGAGTGTTGCTGTGATTAATGCTATTAGCATTGGTCTAACTCCTTTTTGTGGGTGTCCTTGTAAATTACGCTAATTTGGAAAAAGTACGATGGCAATTTTGCGCGTCTCTATTATCCATTTGCACCATTTCAATCCATCATATTATTTTTCGCTGCCTCGACAGCATTACCCAAATTCTTTTCAGGAAATTGGTTGTCGAGTTGTGTTATACATTTTATAAATGCTTCGCTTTGCAGCTCAAACGAGACATCATCAAATACAGAGCTAATATCCTCTACAATATCAGCATTCTCTATAGTTGATAATAAACTCAAAGTTTCATTTTCATCCTTAGTTAGCAACAACGTTAGCTCCTGCCAATAATCAGATATTTTTGGGTCTTCTATATGTAACTTATTAATATTTTCAGTTATTTCGCGCACATCTGATATTAACGACATTTCATCTCCACATGAAGTCACGGCTGTTGAGAACCATCAGGGAATATTGTTGCCGGCTTCCCGTTTGTTTTAATAACCCCAACTCTAACACCTTTATAATTAGAGTAAATTGGCTGCCCATCAGGAATTGAATCAAAGTCTGGCGTACTATCTATTACATTTTCTCCCGCTTTTTTAATATCACCTTCTGTCCAGCCTTCAGGGAACCAAGATTGTCCTGTGCCAGATTTTTTCAGCTTCGATTTATGCTGAGGCACATTTCCAACCCTAACGCCGTTGTCATACTGGTTAACAACGTTATGATCCATACCAATTTCATTTAAGTAATCAATATTTGCCTGACCATGACCACCGGAGGCCATCCTGGAAGGGTTCGGGTTTTTCTTAGGGTTACCTGGAAGAGGAAAATCACCGACATTTGAATGATCAACAACAGACCGAGGTAAGTTGGCATTTATTGACGCTAAATCAGGGTCATCTGTACGCTTGGCTTTCTCTAACGCAGGAGAACGAGAACCATTTGTCGCTTCTTGAGCTGTTTTCCCGTCAGCTCGTAAAGCCTTATAACGCTCATACCGCTCTTTACAAACCAGTCCTAACGGATCAATCCACCCAATCGGATTTGGAGCGTACTCATAGTTATTGTCACCACCCAACAACCCAATCGGATCAACCGTTGTAAACCGTGCCGTGCCCGGATCATAATACCGGTGTCGATTATAATGCAGCCCCGACTCTTCATCAAAATACTGGCCCTGAAACCGCAGATTATTCTCAATATAATCCACATCTTTCAGTGCTAGATTACCATAGGCTTTATACTGAGCAGACCAAACAATACCACCTTTGTGGTTTGTTATTTCTTGCGGCGTGCCTAGCTGATCCAAATGGTAGTGGTAAACCTGTCCATCTTGAATCTGTGCTAGTGGTCTAAAGCTTTCTGGTTCGTATAAGTACAGTTTTTCGCTATGATTGCGTGTTTCTGACAATAACACATCACCATTCCAGAGGAAAAGTGTTGTTCCAAAGTCATCTTCTTTGGATATTCGACGGCCTAGTGCATCGTAACTATAACGGGTGGTTTGTTTTCCGTTGTTAATACTAACAAGCTGGTTTTGTTTGTTGTATTGGTAGACGGTTTCTAGTTTACCGCCTTTACCTCTATTTTCTTTAACCAAGTTTCCAGCGTTATCGTATTCAAATTTACGATCCCCCTGGAACTGAAGGCGATTGCCTTTTACTTGGCTGCTGGTATTTGTGTCATCTGTTGTGGTATCTAACAAGTTACCGGCAGGGTCAAAGGCAAACTGTTCTTGTGCGTATCCATTAGCGGTTTTTAGACGGGCTAATGAATCGTACTTGTACTCGGTGACGCCTTTGCGGAAATCATCAATAACGCTCAAGTTACCAGCGTCATTGTATTGATATTGACGTTGGATAATTTGTTGTTTGGATTGTTGGCCCGTAACCCGTTGTTGGGTAAGGCGACCCATAATGTCGTAATCGGAGTGGGTGTCGACAGTCCCTTGTGTACGTTGGGTTTCTTGTCCCCAGGCATTTCGCTCTAGTGTGCTGACGCTGTTACCATCAAGGCTGATGTTGTTCCATTGCTGGTTATCGTCATAGTCATAAGTGATGATTTTTTGATTGGGCAGAGTGGTGCTTTCCCGCTTGCCTTGAGGGCTGTAGGTGTGGGTAATCGCTTGTTCGTTTTGGCTTTCTTTTGAAAGTTGACCAGTAGGGGTGTATTCAAAACGTACATCGTTATTGTCGTTGGCCGCTTGGGTTAGCTGGCCGTTTGTATTGTAGGAGAAGCGGTTTACATCACCGTCTGGGCTGTGTTTTTCTAGCAGGCGACCCATTGGGTCCCGCTGGAATGAGGTGGTGTTACCGGCTAAGGTATCAGGGTTGTCATGCAAACCTTCGATATGGGCACTGAGGTGGCCTTGTGCGTTGTATTGATATTGTTGTACGCGGCCATCAAAACCGACTTCTTCTGTTAGGCGTTCGTTCTTGTCGTATTTAAGCTGATACAACTCGCCTTTTTCATTAATCAGGCCGGTGAGGTTTCGTTCTTTGTCGTATTGGTATTCAAAGACTTGGCCTAACGGGTCAATCTTTTTACGAACCTGCGCAAGCCCGTCGTATTGGTATTGGGTGGTGCGACCGGCAGCATCGGTGTATTGCGTGAGTTGTGCGTTGGCGTTGTATTCCAGCTGGTGAATGCTGCCATCAGGGTAAACAATGGTTTGAATGTTGCCGCACGGGTCGTAGGTGTAGGACGTTGTTTGGCTGACAAGGTTTAGTGGGGTCTTGGTATTGTCTGTTTTATTTGCATCATCGGTGTTAACTCGGGCTTGTGTTACCGCGGTAATGTTATTTTGTGCGTTGTACTGGTAATGGGTTGTGTTGTGATTAACAGACTCAGAGGTTAGTCGGCCTTGATTGTCCCATATAAGGTGTTTGGTGATGCCTGAGGCATCGGTAATATCACTTGGTAGGCCAATGGCATTGTATTGGTACTGAGTACGTTGGCCATTGGGGTCGGTGATGGATTGAATGGATCCATTATCGTTGTACTGGCGGGTCCAGGTGTTACCTAATGCATCAGTGACACTGATGGGCTGATTGTTGTTGTAGCTAACTTGATAACCGCCGCCAGCAGGGTCTTGGTAGGCGGTAACTTGGCCTTGGTTATTGTAGCTGTAGTGATGCGTGGCGCTGTGTGATTGGGTATTTGCGGCGTCAGTACGCTGCGTGATATTACCGTTTTTATCGTGCTGAAAGAGAGTGATAGTACCTTCAGCATCAATCTCTTTGGTGACTTTTCCGTCATCGTTGTAATGGAATTCTTTAACGCCACCTCGGCTATCAATCGCTTGGCTTATACGGTTGTCGTCATCCCATTTAAAGCGGTAATCGTAAATGCCATCATCGCCGTATTGTTTAATACAGCGGGCTTCTGGGGTGTGTTGATCCCATTCAAAATAAAAGTTGAATCCGGTTTTGAGCGTTCGCTGAGTGATAACGTGGTTGTTGTACTGGTATTTCTCGGCGTGTTGATTCGCATCAACGCAGGCAATTAGGTCTTGGTTTTCATCGTAGATGTATTGAACTAGTGGCGTAATTTGTGGCGTTGCGTTCGTGTTATCTGCGCTGTTATTAGGTTCATTAGCAACGCTAATACGATCAATTTGGCGAATAAGCCCTTGATCCCATTGGAAGCGCAGTGCTGGTCCCCAGCTGCTTTGGATACCTTGAAGTTGCTGGTTATCTGTCTGAAAAATAAAGTCCAACCGATTACCGAGAGCATCTTCGAGCGCTCGAAGGGATAAGGTTTGGCTGTAATTGATGTTGGCGTTATTTTGCTCGCCTACAAAAATACGATCTGCTTGGTTAGGGTTAATGGTAGAGCGCAGAACAAAAATATGGTGGTCAATACAGGTAAGGCTGAGTTTTTCTGTGTTGTTGGTATTACTGTCACCAACAGCAGGTCGGCTAAACGGTATGTTACGACCTTCTTCGTCAACATAGGTCACCTTGTAGCGAGATGTCTTTAATTGTTCACTTGCAGGGTGTGTCCACCCAATCCCCAAACCTCGCTGTTGCGCATTGGACGATCGGTATACCCGTTGCCATACCAATGGCAATGGCCCATCAAACGTAAAGTCTTCTAACTCTAGTAATTCTTCACCGGTGACCATGCTGATGGGTTCACCTTCACGGACACAGGCTTTTGCTTTGTCGCAGGCTTTGTCCGTGTCCGTTTTACCTATGTTGGAATCGGTTTTTTTCTGCAGGCTTTTGGGTTTGTGAGGGGGTTGCTTCATTTTGTTGGAAGCAATGCTGTTGGTGGTGGCTTTTTTCTTTAACGGTTGGCCAAGTTTTTTCAGGCTCTTGAGTAAATCTGCAAGGATGTCGCCAGCTTCTTTGGCGAGGCGTCCTGCTTTACCAGTGACATTGGCAGCTAATAGAGGGGAACCTGCACCCATGGTGATAATGGTAATGAGCAGTTCAATCACAACAGGGGCGGCTTTGCGGGTTGCATCAACGCCGGATAGCGCATCCCAATAATTACCGGGGAAATCGCTAATCATCTCCCAGATTTCTTCATCACCAATTAATAAGTTGATGGCTTCTGCAACGTCACCGCCGACTTCGTAGGCGGCAACACCGGCTTTTTCTGCTTCTTCATATTTGCGCTGAATTTCTCGTACATCACCGGTGAGTATGTCTTCTACAAGATCCAGGTAGGCCATGTTGGCTTTCTGCAATCCGGAGCCAACGGAGCTAACAAAGGATGCAAAGTCATTTGCCATATCCCAGCCGCCCATCATGGCGGCACCGACATAGACAAGCCCCATTTCAAATGCGGAGGTGCTATCAGCAACGATTTGTTGCATATCAGCATCCCGTTGAGCATCGGCAACAATGTTGTTTAGTGTGGTGCTGAGTTGATTGCGTAATTGTGTGAGTTTGGCTTGCTCTTCTTCACGGGAAATGTATTCAATTTGAACGGTGCCTGTAGGTAGGTTCTCTTCAAACGCTTCCCCTTTATCGTCAAGTTCACCTTCTCTCGTGCTGCCATCGGCTAACAATAATTTGTAGGGGTGGCCTTTGGCGGGTGTGTCGTGTTTGTCATCCCAGAATAGGTGTATTTTAAGCCAATCTTTTTCTTGGATGGCGGCTGTCACTGGCGTGGCAATGAGCGGGGTGGAAGCGAGCAATGCGAGATCGGTTTGTTCGGCATTGGCATTTGATGTTGCATCAGTGGGCATCGTAATCTTTCCACCCTTACGATGATCCGTCACCATCCAACCATTACCCCCCACAATCATCGCTGACCCAGGTTTAGCAACTTTACCGGCTTTATCATTCACCGGCGGTGTCGGTTCAGCCGGTGCAGCAGGGGATGCTGATTGCGCGCCAGCACCACCGCCGCCAGAGTTTATACGTACCATCGGGCCGCTAATGATTACACCGGCTGGACTTAAGAATAATATGCCAGCACCACCTTTAACGGTGAGGGCCATACCTCCGTCCACGACCAATGTAGTGGCTGCTTTTAAATGGGTTTGTTGTGCTTGTTGGAAGTGGTTGTTACCACTTTTAAGGTGTAAGTCTTTACCCACTTTAATGGATAACGAATCGCCTACCTCAAGGTTGCTGTTGCCGCCAACGTTTAGGTGTTTATCTTTACCGATATTTTCATTGTGTTGGTTGGTGACAATACGGTGTTGATCTTTTTGGATATGCTGTTTTAAGTCGTTTTTAATCCGCAGGTCCAGGTCTTTTTCTGCATGGAGGTAAACCTGTTCTTTGCCTTTTTTATCATCGATGCGTAATTCATTGTGGCCGTCACCGTCCGGTGAGCTGTTGCTACGAAATACGGTGCGGGTTTTGTTGAAGGGTAAACCTTCAGGTACGGTGTTGTTGATGTTAAACGCGCTGCCGGTAACAATAGGGCGGTCGGGGTTGCCGTATTCAAATTGCACGATAACTTCTTGTCCGATACGGGGTACTACCATGCTGCCATAGCCGTTTCCGGCAAAACCTTGGGCAACCCGAATCCAGAGGCTGCTTTTGTCATTCATTTTGCCTTGGAGATCCCAGTGAAATTGCACTTTGATTCGGCCGTAGTTGTCGGTATAGATTTCTTCGCCACCCGGGCCGCACACCAATGCAGTTTGGTGGTCATAGGCTTTTGGTTTTGGGTGTACCTGAATACGAAACGCAGTTTCGTTTGGCATGGTGTAAAAGGTGGATTGGTATTCGGTGCCGCGGTTGCTGCTGCCTTCTTCCAGTGATTGTGGCTGCAACCCTTCATGAATCACTTTGGTTAATAGATAAGGGCGATTAAAGGCGGGGGTGAAGTGTTGTTTTATTGCCAGTAATTTACCGGGTAGTAACCGCACACACTGGGTTTGACCTTCTCCCGTGATCAGGTCAACACAATCTGCTTCTAAATGAATCTTGGTGTATTTTTTTGCCTGATCTGGGGTTTCAAAATGACCAGGGTATCGGTAGCGCTCAAGATCACCGTCGGGGTTTAGTTGATGGCCTAAGCCCACTTGAGTGCTGCTGGGGTTGAAGTCGCCGAGGGTGACGTTTTGAGGGGAGTAACCTTCCCAAAGGGAGGGGCGTGTACCACATTCTGGGCAGATGCCATCGGATGGTACTTGACCGATACGATTGGAGCAGTTGGAGCATTTCACACGCGTTTGGACTTTGGTGCGATGGGTAAAGCTGTAAATGCTATCGGTGGCTTGTGCCATGCCGGTTTTGGCATGAAAGGGGATGGCTTTGCTGCCTGCAATTGGGCTGAAAACCGAGTTGCGATCACTGATCACCATACAGTGATGGTCTAGGTGGTGTTCGAAGAAGTAAAACATGCCTTCTTCACTCATTAGCCGTTCGACAAAGGCGAGGTCCGTTTCATTGTATTGCACGCAGTAATTACGCTTGGGGTAGTTTCCGGACAGGGCGAATTTGACGTTGTAACCGGATATGCCAGAGCCACCTAAAACTTCTTTAAGAATGGTGGGGATGGATTTCTCTTGGAAGATACGGGTGTTTTCTTTTAATGCCATAAATTGGCATTTGGGGGTAAGAATGATCCGGTAGTTGGCAAAACGGTCGCCATGGCCTTGGGTGTGGAACTGAATAACCTCGCCGTGAATTAGTCGGTTGTCGAGGTTGTCATCAACCAGTGTGAGTACACCGGCTTTTTTCATGAACTGATCTGCTGTGAGGCCAAAGTTCTCTGAGACAATATCGATAGTAAATACGTAGGGCGTTGAAATTGCTTCTTCCTTTAGTAAAGGGCTGTATATTTATGTATTTATTGTGTTTTCCTTTGAGGACGCCGGTGTACTATTTGAAAATGGGTGTGTAGACGGCGATTTTGAGTTGATTTATATCTACATGAGTAGCAATGTGTTGATATTCATTGCAGATCGATAAGATATTTGGATTAGATAATGCTCAAATAAGTGGAGTATTGGGTTAGTGCATGATTGGAGCGGAATATTGATTATATATTTTGTGATGTTATCCAGAAACGGGTAGGCTGCTAGTTATGCATAAAGACAAGTACATACTTAGGTGATTTATGAAGAAGCAGTACAAGCATACCTAGGTGGCAAGGAAGTAACTCATTGCCTTGCAAGATGTATGAATAGGTGAAAACTGTATAACCAGAAAAGCACGGGATGTTAAAGTAAGCACCCTATAATTTTAACGTTAGGCTCCCAGACATGGGGATCGCAGGATAGAAGTAATGACTAGGCAGCAGAAGGCATTCTTAATGGTTTATTTTGTGCTTCTTATTATATGTGCTGGGTTATTAATTCTTTCGAACTATCTTGATTTTGAAGTTCGTGATGTACTCTTGCCGATTGCCGCAGACGGATTTAAACTTGTACTTGGTGCGATTATAGGCACTATATCAGCGATGTTCGGGATTACTTCAAAATCGGAATAATAAGGAAAAACATTTAAAATGATAGAAAGAATAATATTGATCAGTCTGTTAATAATGATCTCCGGTACCGTAAATGCTCAGAAAAAAAGTGCAGACACTTTACCCACTACAGAGCAATTTCAAGCAATGCTTGCTACTTGTGCAGCTGGAGCAGACATACAAATAGACGGCCAGATAAAAGGATCAATTTCTGAAGTTTACTCTGGCGCGAAAAGTACTACAGAAGCTAGAGGTTTTAAATTCTTAACAGTTGGTGAGTTTCTTCAGGCTCTTCCATCAGAAGACCGGCTTGCAGGCTACAAGTTATATAACATCTGTATAATTAAAATACTTAGCGGAGAAGGGTTTTCTGACATTAAAGAAATACCTGAAGTATACATTATTCCTAATAATTTGATTACTTATGGTAAGCCCCTGAGGATAAAAGCCAAGACAGTTATTGCAGAGGACAGTGAAATAAGATCCTTTCCTGTTGGGCATAAGGTTGATGCAGGAGGTTCTGGGTCTTCGGGACGTAATGGTAGCAATGGTACAAATGGATCCGGTGGCGCTGGAAGTCATGGTGCTAATGGAGTCTTGGGGGGAAATGGAGCGTACGGAACAAATGCAGGAGAAATAAGAATTGAAGCCGAACAATTAATTGGAAAACTTCGAATAATCAATAATGGCGCAAATGGTGGTACCGGAGGAAATGGAGGGAGCGGAGGTAATGGAGGTAAGGGAGGCAATGGCCGCAGTGGTGTGAGCGGTGCTTTTGATTGTAAAAGTGGACCTGGAAATGGAGGCTCAGGAGGGAATGCAGGAGATGGCGGTGACAGTGGAAGAGGGGGTAATGGAGGAACTGGTGGGCTAGTTGTGATTGATATTGTAAATGTTGAGCCGGGTGCTAGCCTAGTTATCTCTTCAAGTGGAGGTGCTGCTGGTTTTTCTGGCGCTGCTGGTCAGGCAGGCGTTGCAGGTCGTGGTGGGCCGCGCGGTGGGGCACCTGGACTTTGCTCTAGCGGTGGGCGCGGGCCAGGATCAAATGGTGTGGCTGGCCAGCCAGGAAGGTCGCTTGGTGCAGGAAACAAGGGGTTTGAAGGGCAGATTGAAGTTACTATTGCAGGAGATGTTGCAGTAACTACTAGTACCTTTTCAAAAAACTTTTAGATGACTTTTTATAGGTACCTTATAAATGACGCGAGCGATATCGTAACAATGAAAAAAATCCTCTTACTCTCGTTATTGAGCTTAATTGGCACGAATACAGTCGCGAATGAACTTGGTGATAACTCAATAGAAAAGATAAAAAATGCATCTCCTAAGGTTGAGTCCCGGCAATGTATAAAACCGTGCACCAGGACCTTTTGTATTGATGGACTTGATGGTGAGGGTTTTTTGACGGCACCTGATAAATTCTCAATATCAGTCGAATTACTACCCGAGAAGATAAAAGGAACTGTCAGGAACTCGTGTGAATTCAGTCATGAATATAGCACATACGTACAAGGTGGCTTACCACCTTATCTATTGCTCAAGAAAATATGTGCAACATTGGACGTAGTCGAGGTTCCAGTGTTGTGGCAAAGTAATTTGGCCACCTAATTAGAGGTGATATGATCACTTCCTAAGCAGCAATAGGTGACCAATGA
>CAJXZM010000140.1 GCA_913063125.1 uncultured Gammaproteobacteria bacterium
AAACTATTTTGTTGGCGGGTTATTCATGGGCACCGGCGCCTTACTAATCCCAGGAGGCAATGACACATTGCTATTAAGCGCGATTCCTGGAGGCTCTCCTCATGCAATACCAGCGTATTTAAGTATGCTCGTTGGAATTGCTATTTCTTTGCTACTCAAAATGGGTTTTAACATCCGAAAAATCCATTTTCAACAACGTTAACTCAAGTACCATTTTCTTTTAACGCAGCCAAATATTTTTTCCTCCAGGATACGGGAGTCGAACCAAATTGATCCTTAAACACCTTTCCAAAAGCCATGTCTGAAATATAACCCACGGCTTCCGCAATATCAGCAACTGATTTCTGGGAATTCCTTAATAGATCTGATGCAATTCGCATTCTCACTGACGTTAAGTACTGAAACATGGGTTGACCAACCATTTCCTTAAATCGCCGAGCAAAAACGGCTCTAGACATTGCAACCTCAGATGCTAAAGATGCTAACGTCCATGACACTTCTGGACGCTCATGGATTAATTTCAATGCACGTCCAATTTGTTTATCAAACAAGGCAGCAATAAAGTTATGAGACCCTAAATTGTTAATGTGAAACCGAATCAATTCCACAAGCACTATTTCTGTCAGCTTGTTCACAACAACCATTGCCCCCGGTGTTTGTGAATCGTATTCGGAACTTAAATGTTCCAAGGTGGTTTTAAGCCAGGGAAGCTGAATTATTTCATCTGACTGAAGTACTAGAATCGGGGGCATTGCTTCATCAAGCGGAGAGGGAATCGGATCTCGAAAACTAAAATAACCACATAAGATATGTGTTTCGCCATCATAATCAGTGTTTATTTCACCGGTTTTAGAACTGGAAAGAACATGATCATCACCCTGTCCAATAAAAACCAAATCCCCAGGTTCCAACAAGATATTCTGATCTAAATACTGAACCCAGCACTTCCCTCTACGAATATAGTGAAAAGTAGCCGAATATCCTGACTTTTCGACCATCTTCCAAGGGGGTTCAAGCTTGTCACAAAAATACACGCTTCCATGAGTTTTTATGCTCGAAAGTATTTCAGATAGCACCGGCATAAGACGATCTCACTATTTATAGATACTTTCAATTATAGAACGGATTCAACTAAGTGCATATTATAGATTTATCGAATCACGAAACAATCTAACGGTAGTTTTACTGATTTGGTTCATCGTTTTTTAATTAACCAAAAATCATTTAACACAGCCAATCATCAGCAAATATAAAGGAAAACACTATGAAATTTAAGCAAATCTTAGTTCGAATGACAGCAGCGCTAGTACTATTCGCAGGCGTAGCATCAGCATCGGATTATTCAACAATTGCAATTGCAGTTGGAGGCTACGACCTCGTTTCCTATCAGCAAACCAGTGGCCCTAAATCAGGCAATGGACACAACTTAGCAACCCATGAGGGTAACATCTACGCTTTTGTCAACGCCAAAAACAAATCAAAATTTGAGGCCAATCCTGCGAAATACCTGCCTGCTTTTGGTGGTTTCTGTGCATACGGTGCGTCACTTGGTAAAAAGTTTTACGGTGACCCCACTGTTTATAAAGTTGTTGATGGAACGCTTTATTTAAATCTTGATAAGAAGGTTCAATCAATTTGGAATAAAGATATCAGTGGCAATATTTCTGAAGCCAACAAGCTTTGGTCTTCAATTAAGTATGTTCCTGCTGCTGAACTATAAACGTAATAAACCCACTATAATGCCCGAGTAATACCGGGCGTTTTAGTGGATTTAATAACAGAAAGAAGCCTTCACTTGGCAGTTCAAAAAACAACCTCAAAACTGAAGGGAGAACAAAATGAGCGTTGAAGTTTATACCACAAAAACATGCCCCTATTGTTTTGCTGCGAAGGATTTACTGCAGAAAAAACATATTTCATACAAGGAATACGATGTTAGTTTTAACCCTGAAATGCGAAAAATATTAATGAATAAAACAGGACTCCGTACAGTTCCTCAGATCTATATTAATGGAGAGCATGTTGGGGGCTTTACTGACTTAGTTAACCACTTTTTAACTAACCCCTAAATACATTAAAGTTGCCCACATTTTCTGTGGATAACTCTGTGAATTGTGATGTAGTAATATGGCAAAGGCTTGTATTTCGGGCCCTACAGGCCGGCGATCATTATTTAACCACCCCATTGACTTGATGATGATAGGGGGTTTTATTGCATATTATCTCTGGTGTAAGATAGAGACTCATGTTAGACGAAGGCTAGTTCACCTAACATGAGAGCCCCATTGCTAGCTTACTTGTACCTCCCGGCTATTTAACGGATGTTATGAGCGCACCAGTAACCCAAGAAGTCGTCTTTGTTTCAGGCATTTCAGCATGTAACAGCCTTTCCACGTCACTGTATAGAACAAACCCTTGATCCATGCCTCCGAGATACGCAAAAATAAGCTTTATTTCTGTTCCTCCAGAGACACTCATATCCACTCCCTGCTCAGCACATATTTCAAGTTTTACAGTTTCTATATCATTATAAACAAGGTGACCATCATCATCTGATAACTCAAATAGCCGGTCCAATGTTGCTTGGCGAACCGCATCATCGACCTGCGTTCCATCGGCAGCAAATGTCAGCCCACACTTTGCATGAGCAATTGAACCCGCTTGGTGCAAGTTTTGAATATCAACACCTCCAACCGCTTGTGCAGTTTCTGCTATGTTTGCAACCGTACGACACTCAAGTGATGCACACCCAAACTCGTGCGCTGCATTAACGACATCACTAACCGGCACAATTAACGTCGACTCATCATCAAACAAACCTGAGCGTTCTAGCATACGTACAAATGGGCAAAGAACTTCAGGGTTTTCTGCACGCAGACTCCCTTCTTCTACGCTAGGATATTTCTCTACAATCTCTCCCCTTGTTGGTGCGGGGCCATTCTCACAGGCTGCTAGTACTACGATAAAGCCAAATACAACCAGACATCTTGAAGCTTTTATAATTATCATTTTTATCTCTCCAATGTTGTTATACCAAACTGCACGACCGATCATATCACGAGTTACTAGACAATTTTAGATATAGAAATTTGGCATATGTGATCCCATTATTAGAGGCTACATTTTAGAAGGTTTTTGTTCAGAGCCTTACCGTAGCAGTCAACAGATGAACCGTCGTAACTACCTAATTCCTAATACCCAAAAAAAATGACACCGACTTCGAAACAAAGTCGGTGTCAAATATTTAACACTGATGTTATATTTTATGGATTATGGGTTTTCAAAGGAAAAACTACCTGTAAGTACACTACCGTTAGGCATTGTTCCATTAAAAGAACCTTTCGTCCAAACCAAGCTATCCTCAGTGATCGTTAACGTGCCGCTCGTCAACGTCAACTCTGTCCTGCTTAACGGCGTTTTAAAACTGTCTGATTGCAAACGAAGACTAGCTTCACCCAACGCAGGATCTTTCGCTAACGTAAATTCGCCCTTCTTTAGATTCCCCATCACAGTGATATCTACAAGCAACGGATTTCCATTATAAAGTGTTGTCGCAGATATTGTATCGTTCGCTGTAACGCCTAACAGACGGGCATTAGAGGATAGAACACAAAGGTCCGTAAAGCTTATAGAACCAAGCTCATCTGCAGACAACTGCATATCACCCATATCAAATGCAGAAGTAACCGAAACCTTAGTAGCATTCGCTATACCAAGATCGCCTGTAGCACTTAATGTATCATTATTATCAATAGAAAAAGGACTAACCGGTAACCCTTCTATGGTTTCATTAAGCTTATTTAAATTGAAATCTGCCCGACCAGCACAGTCTTTCATTACCAACCCATCATCAGTTTCCACCAACGTAAAACTAATGTTAGATTCTGCCTTTAGCGTATTCTGAGAAGACTCCAAACTCATACGCCACAATCCCGTTAAGTCCTCACTGTCCGTTGTAGACCTTTGACTCTCACCACCGCAACCAACAAGTAACATTGTAGGCAAGAGGGTTGAGATAATAAATTTTGAACGCTTCATAGTATTTATTCTCTTTATCTATTGTTATTTTTACTATTATTTTTACTGCTATGTTCATTACTATGTAAATTAAAATAACCGATGAAAATCATCTCAATGAAGCATTCATATAGGTCAAATTGGAGAAATGATTTGCACAATGGAAAGAATGTGCAAGCTCCCAATCTTCATAGCTTAAGGTGCCATAAGAGAAATGTGGATGTAACGCTCCGGTGTAATTCTGAAAATCACCACAAGCATTACGAAGACGTAGAAATGCATCTTCTATTGGGCCTTCATCTGCAATCTCAGGTGCGTCTGGTACTGGAGCAGCAAGATTATGGGACATATAACCTTGAGATTTAAAAGTAACAAAACCTATTTTCTTAATGGACTGGACAAGAGGCGAATCAAGCTTTGGATAACCCGTCATAGAATATTCCATACTTTGAGCCATATGTGTCAAGGCTTTGTATAGAGACCAAGGTTGATCCATCACAAGAGTATCGATATTTGCCTCCATCAAATCCATTTCTGCTAATACATCAGCGATAGTACTGAATTTTAACTGGCGACCAGATGCTGCACAACCCGTTAACGTTGGACCCACGGCTCCCGCAACAGCTACGCCAGCGGTTAATTTTAGAAATGATTTTCGAGACATTACCGTATTCAAGGCTTCATTATTCATTCTTCTATTCTCTATTTGATGTCGAACCCCCAGATAACGCATCAAATGGGTTATCTGGGTGACCAATATATTGTAGTAAAAGTACAGCGTTTATTATTCTCGCCTAACTTTTTACTTTCTTACTTTCAGGTCATACCATTCATTCTCTTCATCCCATGGGAAGAAGGCATTTTCAACTTTTTCCAAACGCCCAGCCAATTCAGGCAAGTTACGTACAAGTACGTGATTGAAGGTAACGTTATCAATCCAATCCAACCCTTCTTGCGTATAAATCTCTTTACGATAGTCATCTGTAAAGAATCGGTCAGCCATTAAGCGGCGAGAAGCCATTGCGATAAATATCTGAAACGATGTTTCGCCAAAACCATAACCCGGTGGTCGGTAACCTTCTGCGAAGGAACCTACCATGACATCCAATGCTTCAATATCATCGTTATATACCGCTCGCATTTTCTCAGCCATTTCTGTATCAGGCGTTATATCGGTAAAATCGTTAACCGCTTTCAGACCAATTTGACGACGAAATTCATTATATCGCGGTATACCACGCTCACGATCTCGAAGAATATCAACAGCACCTAAATCAACAACACCGCCACCAGGCTCTGCAGTAAAGTTAGTCAGCATGTCAGGGTAATTATTTAGAACTAACAAGCCAGGCTTGGTACGACCAAAAGAGTAAAACAAATCGGTGAGTCCTACTTCTGAGGTAAGCTGGGTTCCACCGGTAAATGAATGCTCTAGTAATGTTGTGTTTCTAACGATCTCATCAGAAACATGATCACGTATTGGAAACTCATCACGCAATAACGGATGCATACGATAAACTGCGGTGAATTCTTCTGTTAGACTAAACGGTACGCCTTCTAAAATTTTACCGCCACCCATAATACCATCAGTTGCAGCATCTCCTAGACGCGGCACCCAAGAAGGCAACAGGCCACGCCAATTAGCAAACATTGCTTGACGCAGTATATCGTTTTTAAGAATGCCAGGAGTCCAGTCTACCGTATGGATTTTTGCTATTTCAGCAGCATTAATCAATCGAGCCGTTTGGAATACTCTCTCGTCATCCCAATCTGGGTAGCTTTGCAATAACATATCTGCAATTTTGTTATGCTCCATCACAAACAATGTATGAAGAATTTCTAACCCTACCCACCAGTTTTTATTGAAGCCTGTTTTTGCTTTACCAGTTTCAGCTTCGATCGGCAACCGGCCATCAACAAGCGTCATCTTTCCGTCTTGAAAACTTCTCAAGCTATCCATCGTTGCTTTATCACTACCATAAACCTGTGATCCATCCCACCAGGCTGTATTATCATTAAGGTAGCTTTCTGGTCGACCATCACCGGCTTCTCTACTCGGGTCTGCTGGCGTACGACCAATATTCATATGGCCATCACCCATATCATGGATATCCCCACCATCAACAGGGACTTTGATTGGGTTACTGTGATCACGGTTCCCGTGCTCGAACCAATCATGAACCATGAACTGGATCCAGGCCGTCGCTATATAATTAAGAAAAGGAACTTCTTTAATTCCCTCATCACGAGTAAGCAACTCTTTGCTAACCTCTCTTGGGTTAGGTGTTAAAAGCTTATCCGTATCTTGCCAGCTGTAATCAGGCTGGATATTCCTGCCCATTCGAGTACCAGCCATCCCCATAGCAGGCAAATCCAAATCATTACAACTTCCATCGGCAGTACGATAATTAAGTGAATCAGGTTCACAAACAACGCTAGGCCACTCGCCTGTTGCATAGGTATCAAATAGATTATTTTCCAACAATTGGCAACGTATATTCGCCAATGTTAACAAACCAATTAGTGGCCCAAAGATCCACCATTTTAAATATGCACTCATAGAAATTCCCTCATTATTTTTGTTGTTATTAAGGATGCTCTTACAGAACACCACCCAATTCATTTAATATTTTTAAAGCCAGTATAATAATAAAAACAAGCAAACAATCTATACCAAAAGGCCTGATTTATTAGATCTGATTGATATCTCACATAGAAATACTACAAATTAATTTAACGTAAACTGTTAAATTAGTTATATTCCCGCTAGATGGATTCCGCTCCTTTAATAGGGTCTGATTACAAAAAGATAGTTTAAGGATGATCACATTCAACCAGTAAGCATAACGAGACAAAAAAGTTGCACAACGAGACAAACGTAATGCCAAATGCTAAAACTGTGGAATCCATGCAGTTTCCGAACAGTTATATTTTAATGACACACCTAAAAGATAAGGGTGCCGTGGAGTCCGCGCTGCATCACGTCGGGCTTAGCTTAGATGATATCAATACACCCAATGGTTTTATTTCTGGCTCACAGGTAAAAGCTCTTATTGACCTAAACATGGAGCTTCACACATCAGATACTCCATATAGTATTTTGATTGCAAAAGAATTTAATGTTGCGACCCACGGGATTATTGGGTTATCCGTTGCCTCGTCGAAAAATATAAAAGCAGCAGCCAAAGCAGCGCAAAAATATTCAAAACTTATTAACCCTGCCATACATTACAACTTTCAGGTTACAAAGCGTAACAGTTCATGTATTCTCACGCCAGAAAAAGCATTTGAGAAAGCAGGCTTGGCGTTAGTTGAAATCAATATGATGGTCATCCATCAATTCTTACGGCTTTCCAAACACCAAATCACTCCAGACTTTGTACAATTTGCACATTCCACATGTTTTCCACTTCATCATTATGAGCAGTATTTCGGCTGCCCTGTCCACTTTAACTGTCAAGATAGCCGCATAGCCATTAACAGCCGCTTTCTGAAAAGCCCGATGATGTTTTACGATCCATCAACAACTCACATTCTGGGTGATCATTTAGATTCAGCTTTAGACAAAAATACAACCTCAAACAATCTTTGGACACATAAAATCAGAGAATATCTAACGCATAATATTAATAACAGTGAACTTCTAACCAGGGCAAAAATTGCAACACACTTAAATACCACGCCCAGAACCCTCACGCGCAAATTACAACAGGAAGGCGGTTGCTACCAAACCATTATTGACGATTTCAAATACGATATGGCAAGACACGCTCTAACCTATACCGACAAAAATATTGCACAAATTTCCGACGAACTAGGCTTTAATGACCCGCAATCTTTCGCTCGAGCATTTAAACGCTGGTCCGGTGTAACCGCGAGCAGCTACCGAAAAAAACCAGCCCCCCCTTCCTAATCAATACTGTCACGTGGTACCTCGCCATCTATTACCCGATATTTTGATACTCCAGGCTTGAGGCAATCTGGGGTAATTGCGCATTATAATCTCCCCTCTCCCAAATGCCCCCCCCCCCCCAATATCAGCGTTTACCTAAATGGCATTCCACACCTTTAAGTGTTTCAACTATTTACCATAAGAGTATTATGAGGTAATGTTACACATATATTCCAGTAAAACGAATTAGGGTAATATCATGACCACCTACAAAGCGCCATTAATCGATTACAAATTTCTATTTGAAGAGGTATTTGATGTCTACGGTATTTATGAAGATCTACCCAACTCAAGTGACCTCACTCCCGAGTTAACGGACAGCATCCTAGAACAAGCGGGGAAATTTGCAGAACAAGAAATCCAACCGCTAAACTACCCTGGACACGAAGAAGGCTGTCACTGGAAAGACGGCAAAGTAACAACACCTAAAGGCTACAAGGAAGTCTATCAAAAATATATTGAAAGTGGCTGGACGCAAATCAGCGAAAACCCAATATATGGAGGCCAGGGCCTGCCGCGCATTATCAATGCTGCAATCGGTGAAATGAACCTTTCTGCCTGTACCGCGTTTGGTATCTATGTCACGCGAGATGGCTCCATTGCAGCCATAGAAAACAATGCCTCGAAAGCATTGAAGGAAAAATATTTACCTAAGTTAATCGAAGGCAGTTGGGGTGGGCCCATGTGCATGAGTGAACCGCACTGCGGATCCGATTTAGGTTTACTGCGAACCAAAGCAGAACCACGAACTGACGGTAGTTATTCCATCAGCGGAACCAAGATGTTTATTACTGGCGGTGAAGCCGACCTTGCAGAAAATAATATTCACCTAGTGTTAGCGCGGCTACCTGATTCACCAAAAGGGATCAAAGGTATTTCGTTATTTATTGTACCCAACATTCTAGTAAACGACGATGGTTCTCTTGGAGAAAAAAATGGCGTAAGTTGCGGTTCCATCGAACACAAAATGGGGCTTAATGGATCAGCCACCTGTGTTATGAATTTTGACGGCGCAACCGGTTATCTGGTAGGGGGGATTAACAAAGGTATGCACGCCATGTTCAGCATGGTCAATAAATCACGCTTTACCATTGGCCAGCAAGGCACCGCCTTAGCCGAAGTTTCTTATCAAAATGCCGCGCTATACGCTCTGGATAGGTTACAAATGCGAGCCTTAACCGGCGCACAAAACCCAGAGCTTGTCGCAGACCCAATCATCGTGCACCCAGATGTACGCCGCATGTTACTCACACAGCGTGCCTTTGCCGAAGGGTCCCGAGCATTTAATACCTACATTGCGTTATTGTTTGACAAACAGGAACGTACAGAAAATGAAAAAGAAAAACAAACCTGTGATGCATTGTTAGATTTACTAACACCCATCTGCAAGGGGTTTAATTCTGAAATGTGTACTGAGAGCGTTAATCTTGGACTACAAACCTTTGGCGGCCATGGCTATATTCGCGAAAATGGTATGGAGCAGTTTGTTCGCGACGCCAGAGCCGCGCAAATTTACGAGGGTACAACCGGCATTCAGGGGTTAGACCTTTTAGGAAGAAAAATACTCGCAAGCCAAGGAGAATTGCTTAAGGTTTTCACCAAAGAGATTCACTTATTCTGTGAAGAAAACAAAAACCATCGACAAATAAAACCCTTTATTAATCGATTATCCGACGTTAACAACCAATGGCTAGAGCTGACATTAAAAGTCGGCACCCAGGCAATGACAGACCCCAATAATGTTGGTGCCGCTTCAGTGGACTACCTAATGTATTCCGGCTATGTAACATTTGCTTATTTCTGGGCAAAAATGGCCAAGTCTTCTGCAGAATTACTTGAAAAAAACGATAGCCATAGCCCCTTTCATCAAGCGAAATTACAAACTGCACGATTCTATTTTGAACGTCTATTGCCCCGCACATCATTACACGCAGAGCTCATTCTATCGAGTAGCGATAACTTAATGGAAATGAATTCAGATCACTTTGTTTTTTAACTCAAACCCTATAACAACTCCAGAATCATCATTATGAAAGAAGAATCTAACAACCTAAAAACTAAACTTCGCGATGGCTATCTCAACGCCATGCTAGGTGTTATAGCACGCTCACTCTGTGCCATGAGCAAATTTGATGCAACATTGCAAAAAGAGCTTGAAGGTATCCCTGATAACTTCATCTTGCAGATGAAAGTGTTACCAGACGTCGCCGGTATGGCCGTACAAAAAAATGCCAAAGGCCAGCTTGACTACCTAGGAAAAGAACCCAACGCAAGCGAAGGGCAAAAAGCAAACGTTGTTATCGCAATCAAACACCCGGAGCTGGCCTTCCTTGTGTTCTCCTTTCAAGAGAACAATGCACAGGCATTTGCACGGAACCGCACGATCATAGAAGGTGACCTGTCCATGGCAATGCGCATGATCCGCTGCATCAGCCATTTAGAGGTATATATATTACCTAAGGCCGCTGCCGAAAAGGCACTAAAACGTTATCCAGCGATCAGCTTGTTGGAAAAAACACGTACAGCAGCAAAAATTTATGGTCACCTCACTCTCGATCTACTTCCAGGAAAAACAACATGAGCACACCTTGTTACGAATTTTTTTGCCCGGTAAAAATTGTTGCAGGAACGAGAAGTCTTGAACATATCCCCCATGAGCTTGCTAACTTTGCTGCTTCTCGTCCGCTAGTGATCACCGACCAGGGTGTTAGGAAGGCAGGATTAGTTAAGTATATAGAAGATGCATTTAACAGTAGCAATATCAACATTGTTGATATATTTGATGATGTGCCTCCAGATTCATCAACTCTACTGGTTACACAGATAGCCAATTTATATCGAAAACTGGATTGCGATTCCATTATCGCCATCGGCGGTGGCTCAGTAATAGACACTAGCAAAGGAGTCAATATTTTAGTCTCAGAAGGTGGTGATGACGTCACAGCCTATAGTGGTGTAGATTCCCTAAAAAAACCACTTAAACCCTTTTTTGTTATCCCTACAACCGCAGGAACGGGCTCGGAAGTCACTTCCGTAGCGGTCATCGCAGACCCAATCAAGAACATCAAAGTGGTCTTCACTTGCAGCTTCTTATTACCCAATGTGGCGATTCTTGATCCGCGTATGACCCAGACCCTCCCCCCACAAATCACTGCTGCCACCGCAATGGATGCGTTAACTCACGCTATCGAGGCATTTACCTGTATGGGTAAAAATCCCTTAAGTGATAGCTACGCGACCGCGGCAATTCATAAGATTAGCCAAAATATAATTAACGTTATGGAAAAACCTGATGATGAAATGGGCCGACTAGAACTAGCTCAGGCATCCACCATGGCAGGTATTGCTTTCTCCAATTCCATGGTAGGGCTTATTCATGCCCTCGGTCATTCTCTGGGCGCCACATGCCATATTCCCCACGGTATTTGCATGAATATCTTTTTACCTCATGCGCTAGATTACAATCTACGTCATGGCGAGAATACGCTAGGAGAAGTGCTACTCCCCTTAGCTGGAGCAGAGGCATACGCGAATACCCCCGCCAATCAACGACCTCAAGCCGTCATTGACTATATCCATAAACTCAGAGATGAATTACACACACGCTGCCAACTACCACGCTCATTAGAAGAAACAGGCCGAGTGGAACAAGCACAATTTGCTAAAATTGTTGAACTGACCGTAGACGATGCGGCCTTAATATTAAATCCAATAGAGGTAGACCGGGAAGATGCAATGACCATACTCAAACGCGCCTGGTAAAAGCCCTCAGCAGGTTCACCTTGCAATCGTCGCCAACATGCCTAACATAGCCGACATTGCTAAATTTTACTCATCCATAGGGCATCATGACACAAGCGCTCACCCCAAAAAACCTTGTAGAAGGGTTTCTGCGAGCAGCAGACCCCGACCCAATTTCAGTTAAGTCATTACTGACAGTCGGTGAGTTGTTAGGTTTTTCCAACAACGCAATACGTGTTGCCATCAGTCGCCTATGTGCCAAAGAACTAGTAGTCAGTGATGCTAGAAGCTGTTATCGACTCACTGACAAAACCTTCGCCGTTAGCAAGTTTATTGAACGTTGGCGCATCGGCGAAAACCGTGTATGCCCTTGGCAAGGGCAATGGTTATGCTGTCACCTTCCTCAAGGCATGCAACGAACCGAGCGCAACCAAAGCCAAAAATCATTGGCATGGCACGGCTTTAAGAATGGCCTATCGGGCATCTACCTTCGCCCCGACAATCTTAACCTATCAATCACCGATATCAGAAATCAACTTATTGATACTGGATTAACACCACAAGCCACATTATTTAAAGCCAGTGATTTTAGCGGTGAGCAAGCTGCACACTGGCCGACGCTCTGGAACACCTTGGAGCTGGAATCCACTTATCAAGAGCTGCACGACCAGCTGTGTAAAAGTTATGATCATTTTCACGATATTGAACCTACTAAATCCCTTCCAGAGTCCCTTATTCTGGGAGGAAAAACGTTAAGAGTATTAGCCCTTGATCCTCTGTTACCACAAGAAATGTTTGATGTTTCTTTACGTCAAACACTTACAACAATGATGATTAAATACGAGCAACTTTGCAGAACCGCATGGGGGGAATTGATTCAAAAACTGGAAGAAAAATCATAAATAGCCTGTAGACGTAGGTCACTTTGTACTTCGTGATAACCTTGACGACAATGTCATTTACAAAAAAAGGGCCTGAAACAGGCCCTTAAATAGTAGGTGGCACTTAAAAACACGTCTAATCTACGTGGGGCTATGCTGCATTCTTTTCAATTGAAGGATCTAAGCGTTTTTTTCCTTTTGTTAAAATAGGAGAAACGTTCGATACAACGGATTCGACCTTTTTACCAAAAGGCAATGCATATTTAAATATTCGTCCAACAACCTGTGAAAACTGCTTAGTAAAACGCCCCGTGTTATAATGTTGGCCATAGCGTTCGCAAATCTCTCGAACTTTTATTGCCATTTCTGCATATCTTGCACCTGGAATATCAGGAAACAAATGATGTTCTATTTGATGACTTAGATTCCCCGACATCAAGTGAAACACTTTGCCTCCGTCGAGGTTACCGGATCCATGTAACTGGCGTAAATACCACTGCCCTCTCGACTCATTATCTAACACTTCTATTGGAAACGTCTCGACATCGTCAGTAAAATGTCCACAAAAAATAATCCCAAACGTCCACAAATTACGAATGACGTTTGCTACCGCATTTCCAGTAATAACAGGTAAAAACATTGGTCCTGCAAGTATTGGAAAAAAGGCATAATCCTTCACCAACTGCTTGCGCATTTTGGCGGCGATAATCGTAAACTCTTCTCTTACCTGCGAAAATGTTTTTTCTTTACTAATTAATTTTTCTAATTCCAATGGCTGTAAAGATAATGTCCATTCAAACGTTACTGCTAGAAAAGCCGCTACCAGGGGGTTTAATGCAAACCGTGGCTCCCATTTCTGCTCTGGAAACAATCTCAGCGCACCATAACCTATATCATGATCCATTCCCCGAACATTTGTATAAGTATGATGCATATAATTATGTGTATGACGCCAATTTTCAGACGGACAAGGGTGATCCCACTCGTAAGTACTACCCCTTAACGTAGGATCGTTCATCCAGTCGTACTGTCCATGAATAACGTTATGACCCAACTCCATATTTTCGACGATTTTGGATACCCCTAACAATGCGGTACCCGCCAACCAAAAGGGAGGCAACCAACCCAACATCAGTGAACTACGGCCCGCAATTTCACTATAACGAACGAAATTACGTACGGCATAAATATAATCTGCGTCTTTCTTACCCAATGATCCAATAGTTTCTTTACGCAACGCATCCAACTCTTTACCAAATGCACTTACTTCATCAACACTTAATTCACGACTTTTACTTGAAAATTTCATAACAATATTCCCTAAAACTCTTTTGATCAGATATTTTTTTGATTAGATGCTATTTCGAGAAAAACATTAGATATCAAGCGTTACAGCACTTAACGGCTCACTGATACAAATACGAATTTGAGTGTTAGGCTGATCATCAATCGCCCCTGTCAATAGGTCCCGCACAACACCAGAAACCTTTGTACAACTACAGGTTTTACAGACCCCTGTTCGACAACCGTGGGCTGGACGAGCCCCAGCAGCCTCAGCACTTTCCAAAAGGCTTGATTTGCTATTAATAAATTCTTGCTGACTGCGTTGTAATGTTATTGGCATTTCTGAAATAGACGCATCAGGATCAGCTGTAATGAACCCAAATACCTCCTTAGTCAAACGCGCCTCAATACCTAACGCTTTCCAAACAGATGTAACAGCACTCATTAACCCAGCGGGCCCACAAATATACGTTGTTCGATCTTCAAAATCAGTACAGGCTGCAGCCAACTGTTCCTGACTAAAAAAACCAATGTCTCCATCACTTGCTAATGCAAATTGAAGCCGTAAACCAGGGTGTTTTGCAGTTAATTCCCGCATTTCCTGAGCGAATGCAAGATCGTCAGCTGTGTTGGCATAATACAAAACCACAACATCCAGCGCGACCCTTTCTGATAACGCCTGTACTAAGAGGCTATAAATTGGCGTCACACCACTTCCACCCGCGATTAACAACAGCTTATCTGGCACCGCAGCGGGTAATACAAACTCTCCCCCAACATCCCCAAGCTCAATAACATCACCTACAGATAATGTATCGTGCATCCAATTTGAGACTTTTCCATGAGGTTGCCGCTTAACCGCAATTTCAATCAGTGGCTCGTTCGGTGCGCTCACCAAGCTATAACAACGTTCGACATACACACCATCCAACATGACTCTGACAGACACAAACTGACCCGCTTTGAATGACGCCCAGTGCTGATTTGGACTTAATACGAAACGTTTTATATCAGAGGTCTCTTCAGTTACCGATACAACCTTTGCCATTGAGCGATTCAGCGTCAGCATTGGGTTAACATGCGCAAACACAAAATCAAGCCAATCTTCTTTAATAAATTTCCCGATTACACGGCTTACAGTAGGATTAAGTGATGTCATAATATGATCTCAACGAACCTGGGTGAACGAACGTGCACCCAATGTACCAGAGAAAAACTTTAAGTCAACACATGTACACTTATTTTCTTATCAGCCCTACAGAAAGCACGAAAAAAATGCAAAAAAAACCACCCCTTATATGAAAGGAATGGTTAGTCTCAGCTATTTTTGATTATCAATTAGACATGCCAACAAGGAAAAATAGCCTCCCCTTGAACACTAAACTTAAAGTGGTTCTTTATAAGAAGGGTCAGCAATACCGCGCCAGAGCATTTCAAACAGGTCATTCGCCTGTCCAGCAATAGACTCCTTAGAACCACGCAAGATACTACTTTGAACTAAACGAATAAAACTCCCTGCAAAATAGTCAAACATCACATCGCTACTAACATGCTTATTCAATATGCCTTGTCGCTGACCGCTCTCTAATTCTGCCAACAATACTTGGGAATACCCCTGCTTTATAAGGGGGTCTCTTTCATCTTCTGGGTCATTTGAAATTGCATGCTGAGCCAATACTGCTACATCTGGGTGCTCTTCAAAATAATCTAGCACCTCACAAAATGCATTCTTCATGCGTTCTCTGTAGGTCTCAACACCCTTAATACGATCATATACATGGCTTGTCAGTTGAGTCATCCAGTGCTCTAGACTAGCCGTTAACAATGCATCTTTACTGCCATAATAACGATACAGCGTCTGTAAAGATGTATTCGCTGAACGAGCAATTTCACTAAAGCTCACCTGACTAAGTGGTTTAGCTGAAAACAAATCAAGCACCGCTAACTCTATCCGACGCTGGATACCTTGATTAAGTAGGGTTCGATCTAACGTAGGTAATACTTTTTTACGAGCCATTTATCATTACCGTGTACACAACAAATCATGTGCTTATGCTTCGATGGCCGCATTTTAACTCGCACCTCAGTCCAATAAAACACTTATTTACAATTTCTTAATCTTATGCCTGGCGGAAAGTGTAATTACTGTTACACTTCACACCAATAAAGATCTGACTAGTCAATCAGTTACGCATTTCTGTTACTCATACCAAGCGTTTAGGCAACAAATATCATGAACCAAGAAATTAACGTACCGCTATCACTCGCATTCGAGCAAGGTTCAAGCGTACGTTCATGGGGTTCTATTCGGATGCGCAGTGCATTCCCTTTTCTTAGGCCTAAGCAAAACCCAGAGCATTTCTTACGGATAAAAGACACGGTTCCTGCCCCAAGTGACCGACTAATTGAATACTATGTCGAATGGTCAGGTGCTGAACCCGGCCTTTACCCTTATGAAGTTCCGCCCCATTTATTTTCACAGTGGAGCATCCCTCTTGTTACGCGCGTATTACTGCAGGCGAGATACCCACTTAAAGACATCATTAACAAAGGCTGCCACGTCACATTAAACGCTCACATACCACGGGGTGAAACGTTATTACTAGATGCCGAATTGATTGAATTAAAGGAAAGCCCTAATCAAATTAACTTTTCTATTCGCGTAAACACATCAACACCTTCCTGCAAGAACGCTATCGTTGCTGTATTTCAATTGGTATTAATGCGTGAACAACCGGCCACCAAAACAAATAGCAAAAACCGCCCAATTCATGACAGCTACAGTGAGATGGGGCATTGGTCTGCCGATGCAAATGATGGTTTTCGATATGCTTTGCT
>CAJXZM010000141.1 GCA_913063125.1 uncultured Gammaproteobacteria bacterium
CGGTTTGAACAAGCATCGGAGACTGCGCGCGTAGCCATGGAGGCGGCATCAGAAATTGGCCATGTTATGCATTTAGTTGATGCTCTTGCGCACACTAACTGCTTCGACGGCGTAGCAGAGAAGGTTGGAAAACTATTTGCCGCGCTTGGGCTTCGCTACCATCTTCAAATATTTGACGGCCATGATACCTATCGATATAGCACAGATGTAATTAATAACTCCATTAGACATTTGTTCGATAATGCCGGCCATTCAGAAGTTAGAATTATTGAACACAAAAGATTAGTCTTGTTGCGTTTTGATCATGTTATTATTATTCTAATTAACGCCCCTTGGGAAGATAGTGATAGATATGGCAGAGTGAAAGACTTGCTTTGTCAAACTGGGCCTGCCTTGGAATCAAGAATACGAACAATAATGGTTAGTAATTTAATTGAAGATCAACACGAAAAAGTGATGTCCATTATGAATATGATGAGACAGCTATCAATGGACAACCAAAATAACACGCGCAATATAATGAAAGGGTTATCGGAAAAGCTTGAGGTCTCTGCAATGTCACTTGATTTAAATGAGGCGCAAGAACAACACCTTTTGGGGCTTTCTACCGAAGCGCTTGATTCCTTAGAAACACTATATACAGCAAATGATGCCTTGGAAGGTCACTTTCTATATTTAATTGATTCACTCACCCGCGTTCATGAACTGACAAGTGACGAAATGAAAAAAGCAGAAGACGAAAGTGAGGGCGATGACGAGATTGAGTTGTTTTAAAGTGGAGCTTTATCACCGAAAGATATTTGAGAATAAAAAGTAGACTGAGGCATAATAACGCGAAGAATATGGCAATGCGATTAATTTGATATGATAAGAACACTAGCAATTGGTAATTATAGATCTTTACTTGATCTGGTTATTCCATTCGGGAACTTGAATGTTATCACCGGCGATAATGCTAGTGGGAAATCAAATTTGTATAAAGCGCTTAGACTATTATCGGAAACGGCACAGGGAGGTGTGATCAATTCATTAGCAAGAGAAGGGGGGCTCAACTCAACATTCTGGGCCGGACCGGAGAATATTTCTGATCGGATGCGCAAGGGTGAAGTGGAGATCCAAGGGGGGGCGAGACAAAAATCTGCAAGATTGCGATTGGGGTTCTCTGGTGATGATTTTGGATACTCAATTTCACTTGGGCTTCCGTCTCCTGGAAACCTAGGTCCAACGGCTTTTGCACTGGACCCAGAAATAAAGCGAGAGTGTATTTGGGCTGGAAATTCATTTCGCCCGGCAAGTGTATTAGTCGATAGGACGGGAGCGGTAACCAAGGTACGTTCAAATCGCAGCTGGGAGGTTATTTCCCAACATACAAGTAATTTTGAAAGCATTTTCGGGCAAGTGGCCGATCCTGAGAAAGCGCCTGAAATAATAGCGTTGAGAGAGGAGATAAAAAGCTGGCGATTCTATGATCACTTTAGATCTGACAATGACGCGCCTGCACGGTTACCCCAACTGGGTACGCGCACCCCTGTGCTGCATCATGACGGGCGAGATTTAGCTGCTGCTCTGCAAACGATTATTGAAATAGGCGACGTAGAAGCACTCAACGAGGCAGTATCAGATGCATTTCCAGGAGCAAAGTTATGCATATCTGTACAAGAAGATGGGCGCTTCAATGTTAATTTGCGTCAAGAAGGGTTGCTGAGGCCTTTATCTGCATCAGAATTGTCGGATGGCACATTGCGTTATTTACTCTGGGTCGCAGCTCTTCTGACACCCAGGCCGCCACCGCTTATGGTTCTAAATGAGCCGGAAACGAGCTTACATCCAGATCTACTACCTGCACTTGGTAGGTTAATTATCCGTGCTTCAACGACGACACAAGTTTGGGTTGTATCACATGCCAGCAGGCTAATAGCAGCGCTAGAGGATTCGGAATATTGTAATTCGGTGCACTTAAGTAAAACTCTTGGTCAAACTGAAGTTGTGGGGCAGGGAATGTTGGATAGACCTTCATGGCATTGGCCAGATAAAAACAAATAAAGACGTCTGATGATGAGGGGTGAATTCAGAGCGTGCGAATTGTTTGAAAAAGCTAACAGCCGCCTTGCCTGGACGGTAATAAGTACTGCACTGGTAGAAAATTAATCTGGTGTGATGGATCTCACTCCTTTGGATAATGGCCGTTCGCGGGCTGCATATCCAGTGTTAACCAAACGTACAAACGTTGCATTTCGATAAGGCAACTTTGTTAGGCTACCATTAACAAAATCAACGGCCATGGCTCCTTCTTTTAAATACTTAAAGGTACCCGTTAACTGTTGCTGGGAGTCCTTAGTCCAGTAGTCCCCGCGTTTCGTTTGTGGAAAGAAATCTTTTGCGATTAGAGGTTCTCCGGGTTTTGTATCGCGGGAAACCAGGGACAGGAGTTCTTTGCTGCTGGGTAAGCGCCAGTTGTCGAGGCCGCAGGTTTTTTCGGTTTTTACCCGCATGATTAGATCCAGTGTGTCGCAGCGCTCTTTTTCGAAATAGCAGTCGCCTTTGTTTTCAATGCCCCGAGTCCCATCGTTCCAGGAGTATGTCCAGTAACCGTCATGTATTGACTCGTTATCCGTTTTTACTTCCCAAAGCAATTGAGTTTTTGTGTCGTAGACGCATGTCCATGGGCCGGACCAAGAGCTCATTATTTGCCCTTGCGCATTGATTTTTATCCAACGAGAGGGCGATGGTTGTTCCTGGGGTACTGGGTTTAGTAGGGCGATGAGCCAGGCTGCTACAAGTAACCCGATTATCCCTATGGCGCGTCTAATCATGCTCTTTCTCGAATATTAATCGAATAGCTTGTTGATGCCGGGTGTGTGCGACTTGGCTGTGATCAAAGGCAGAAACCCATAGGCAGGTCCCTGTTTGCAAGATGACGTCATACTGGGACTGGGTGTTTAACTGTCTGGCGAGCTCCAGTGTCCACATGCCATCTTTCCATTGTCCGTGGGCCCTCACATTGGCGCGGTCACCTTCAAAGCGATTGGAACGATATATGACAGAAGGCATCACCGTACCGATAGGATAGTGGTCGTTCTCTGCTAGGTAGGGCGTGTAATCAAACCAAGAGATCACCCATGGTAGGTTGTTTGTTTTATGGCCTAATTCATTGTTTAACTGATAGGGTGCAATCAGCTCGTCGTGTTTAGGTAAGCGTTTTGGCACAATCACTTCTGGTTTATACCACTGCCAATTCATCACATAAGCCCCGGATTCTTTACCGTCAGCGATATAACCAGCGGCATAACGACGATCCCCTGGCCGTGACTTAACTGGAGGACCAAAAAAATTGTCGTCTGCTAGGTGCATATTATTGGTACGTACGGCTTTCCAATGCCAAATATCTCGTACCTTGCCATCATCGCTATAGTGGTACCCTTTACCGTGAAAGTTAGCCGGTCTATCAGTAAATGGTTTGGGGCCTAAATGCACTGTGCCTCCACCGCCAGGAGCGCATTGATCTGAGAGCATGATGGCAAGTTTATCTTCGTAATAGTCGATTTCATCAAATTGGTTAAAGCCGTTCTGTTTTACTTGCCACCCCTGGCTAGTTTTAACGAGAGGTAAGTGTTCCAAACTTTTGCTGGTGTCCTGCCAAGTAATGTTAAAAAAGGCCTCTGTACCGTTTTCCAATACCTTGATGGTTACGGGCGTTTCACCGTTCGTGAAATTTGCTCCACCGCGTGTCAGTATCGTGAACGCTTGTGCTTTGTTCCATTCAGGTTCATTGGTTATGCCATCAATTGTCATTAATGTGGTTAGTGGTATGCGCTTTACTGGGAGGTCGCGGCTGGGTTGATAACCAATGCCGTACCAGAGCAATAGACCGGCGACTGCAGGCAAGGCGATAATCCATGAAGGTTTTGATTCCGCCACACTCGGAATAAAGGCGCGCTTAAGAGCGGGCCACCCGTATTGAATAAAATAGCCACCAGCATGTAATAGCAAATATAGTACAAAGCCAAGGGCTGCGTAGAAGTGAATGTCAGTGACTGACAGTGCACTATCAAAGAACTTCAACCAGCCGGTTAATAAGGACAGTACTACCAACGGGTAAGCCAGCCAGGTGATGCTTCGGTGAAATTTGTCGCTGAGCGTTTCTGTTGTTGGTGTTTTTCCTTTTGCTTCAGTTGCTCGTTGTGGGCGTTGGTTAAATCGATAAATTACGTAAGCTATCGCGGTGGCCGACAAACCAAAGCCTCCCGCGATATGAAGCCAGTGCAGTGCACCTTGGGGGAGGAGTGCAGATAGTTCTAGTAGCCAGGGTTTTGATAGTGTTGCAATGCGTAAACCGGAGGCGAGATTGATAAGCACAAATGCAATGACAAAACCATGAAGCAGGATCCAACTTATTGTAAGTTTTACTGCCATTGCTTTACCCAAATACTCAATTCGCGGATTCAACTCTGAAGTGCATCAAAATTTAGGCAGCTACTGCATCGCAATAGTTGCTCATTAATTGGCGTGGTTTTCTGTACGCCAAATCTTTTCGTGGTCTTAGGTTTAATCGTCTAACTGCTCTATTTACAGCAGCTTGTGACTCTAGTTTGAAGTCTGTATCTTTCGGAAAGTATTGGCGCAGAAGACCATTTGTGTTTTCGTTTAATCCTCGCTCCCATGAGCTATATGGGTGAGCAAAATACACATCTGCTGATAACGCTTTACTTATTTCTTCATGGTACGCAAACTCTTTTCCGTTGTCAGCAGTAATTGTATGTACGACATCCTTAAATGGCTTCAGTAATGCAATGGTTGCCTTGGTGACATCTTTAGCCGTTTTTCCTGGAACCTGTGTAGATAGCGTAAACTTTGTTACTCACTCGACTATAGTTACAAGCGCTCCGCTATGGCCTTTTCCTATCATTATGTCTATTTCCCAATCGCCTACACGAGACTTTTTATCAACGACTTTCGACCGATCATCAATGCTTACTCTATTTTTTATCTGTCTGCGTGTCGATTTACCATTTCTTCGCTTGTCGTATTTCTTACCTCGTTGGCGAAGGTGCGTGTAAAGGTCACCTCCAGCTTTTTTGTTGGCCTAAACATGCAGGTAAATAGTCTCATAGCTTATCTGGGTCTTTTGAAGTTCCAGTAACCAGCCCGATATTTGGCCTGGACTCCATTCCATTCCCAACTTAAATTCAATGGTTTTTATCATGATGGCGTCATCTTTGTTGGTTATGTTGCATTCTTGCGACGCGCTACGGTCCAGTTCTGGGCCCGTTTATAGCGGTAACCTCTTGAGCCACTATTTCTCGATAGCTCTCGGCTTACCGTAGACTGGCTGACACCGACAATGTCGGCTATCTCTCTTTGGGTGATATTGCTTTTCTTTAGGGCTGAAATCTGGCATCTCTGCGCGTAAGTCAGTTGTTGGTAGCTCATCGTCATTTTATCTCTTGCCGGAGTAGAAGGGGCGGTCAGCTTACCTTCAGCTGGCTTCTCTTTCTATCCCCTAGGGGTGATGCACTTCAGAATTGAATTCGCGAGGCAAAAAGACAGGGAAAGAGCGTTATCTGACAGCAACCACGCTTTGTCATAAGCAAAGCTAAAATGCTCCTTGTTTTAAACCTATCGGAACGAAGCGTTCTCACAAAAGACAATCTAACCAAAATTGAAGAACTTATATGCTGTCGAAAATTTTTACATACGAAGCACCCTTAATTATAATCAATCGTATAACTACCTGATAGTAAGCCATTTATTAAGTACGGTGCATTTCTTGCAGGAACCCTTACACTTAAGTATTGGTTAAGATACTAGAAGTAGTCAATACAAACTAAAAATAAGGAAATCATCCATGAATACAATTAAAGCAGTGGTTATTAGCACTGTTTTTTCTGCATGCGCAGCCAGCAATGCGTTTGCTAGCCCAGTTGTTTGCCAAGACACCGCCAAGAACTACATGACGCTAGATGGCACAGTGGCAAATAGCTGCCTTGATTCTGGTACAGGCAATATCAACGGGTCCGATACAGATCTTTTTGCCGACGGTACCGACTGGTCATTCCTCGAGAAGTCTGACGGCGGCGGTGCAACCCCTTTGTTTGGCCTTAGCTACACAGCAGGCATAGGCGACAGCACGTCAATCACCGGTCAATGGAGCATTGACGCCTCATTCTGGGATCAATATAGCAGCGCCGCACTAGGGTTTAAGTTTGGCACCGGAAACACGCCTGACGAATGGTTCGTATTCGACCTTTCCGACGGCGCTACCAGTGGCTCATGGACATTCTACAGCACACTAATGAATGGTAATGGCAAAGGAGGCTTATCACACACAAACCTGTATGCGAAAGAGCCCATCACTCCGGTTTCAGAGCCAGGCACATTGGGTTTAATAGGTATTGCAATGGCAGGTATTGGAATTTCTCGCCGAAAAAAGAGCCTGTCTAAATAACACGAATTTCCCCTCTCGAAAAATCTTCGCCCCACACGGCGGGGATTTTTTATTCGGGTCACGCTGAGCCTATACCGAACCTACTTCACCTCATAAACAGACCTATGTTTTTCGACAAAGGCTGCGGAACCTTCTAGAAGATCGCCCGCTACAACTAGGCCGCCTCGTTTGTTTTTTAGCACTTCTTCTAGACTGACATTCAACACTTTATCTATAGCCGCTTCAACTCCGCGAGAAACAGAAGGACTATATTTTCAGAAATTCCAACACCGGACCAAAGAACTAAAACAATCTAAAGCTAAGTTGTAGTGAGTCATATAGAGCCCAAAATAAATCACTCGAATTTCAGGCATAAAAAAGCCGAGCTAAAAGCTCGGCTTTTTTATTGAATAGTGGCGTCCCCAGGCGGACTCGAGCCCCCGTTACTGCCGTGAAAGGGCAGTGTCCTAGGCCACTAGACGATGGGGACGCAATAATCGAATTTGGTGGAGCCCCTAGCGGGATCGAACCGCTGACCTCAACACTGCCAGTGTGCAGCGCGAGGCGAGCCCCCTTGTATATCAATGACTTACTAGAGCACCCTTTGGGCTAACTTGCATAGAAATGCACCAAATTGCAGGTTTTTGCGAGAGTACATACCCCATATAGAGCCCACTTCTGGGTCATCAAATCCAGGCTTTTAGGGAGTGAATCAAAAAGACCGCCTCTAGGTTGAGTCTTTCAGAGTATTAAGTCTAGTCACTGCATGGCGCGATAATACCACGTTAACCTCGAGCGGCTTTGTCTCGATAGGACAAGATCGGCCGCACGTATCTTTCATTCACTATTGGTCAATATATACTCATGCCGTAGATGAGCCGTTTTTCAAGAGTATTATACATCCATGCGGTAGATGAGGCGAAGACCAAAGACACATCAACTCATTGATTGTATTGAAGTAATTATATCTACCAGACAGTTATTTTTATATCTATGCGCCAGATGAGTATTTTGCACGCTTACAAATCAACCAGATCATTTGGTTTGCATGGTGGCAAGTCTCGGCACAACACCGTCACGATAGGCCAAGATAAAAAGCCTTAGTACAACAGTTGTTACCAGGTAAACTCTGGGGCAAAGTGAGTAAAACGGAGGCTAACTTGCCATGACCACACCCAGACTGAACCCTGAACTTGTTGCCAAACCATGCTGACACTTAACTGCACCAAAGCCGCCGCTGATTTTTTTAGCACCACAAAAAAAATATCCCCCCTTGAAGTGGCACCAAAGCAGAGTATTGCCGAATCAATGGTCGAATCAAATGCCCCTCTTCAATGGCAGTGGCAGGTACGTGCGATAAAAGTAAACGGTAAAAATGTGCTAGTCGCGATGGGTTATCAAACCCGCTTCAGCATTACCTTGTCAGCCTTAAAAAAGGCGATGACCAATCATTTCTGAATAGCTTAGAGCATCACCTCACGATTCACATCCATCAAATGAAGGTCGCCGTTAATGCGAATCCACGCCAGCACTTGAACGCTATCGTCATCAACACCATGGCTGTGCCTTTTACCTGCGTGGCGATCGAGGTGTACAGGCCCATATTAATGATGTTGCACGGCATTTTCGCCATTGGGTTGAGGCCGGGGAAGTGTCCCCACAGGGATTGATCTAATTGGCCTTGATTAAAGAAAATTGGTCCTTTTGCATCCAGTGAAGGTATTTCACTGGATGGTAGAGTAACACTTCACAAACCTACTAGAACCCCTTGCAGGCCTATATTGTAAAAACTTTATCCCAATCTGTATCATTGTCGAGGTTTAATCCCTTTAATTACTTCGGTTACTCCCACATGCTGAGCAATTTCTCTCTAATATCAGATATGACTTGTTGACCTTGGGCGAGATTTTCTGGAGTTGTATGTTTGCTAGGGTAGTGTGTGCAATCAAGTAGCGACAGGATTTTTTCAGTTAGAAAGCGGCTTTTTCCTCCGTAAACATGCCTATCCCCATACCTTTGTTGTTCGGGGATCCAATATTTGAGAGGCTGAATTAGATGTACTTCATTTTTAGCTCGGGTGATGGCAACGTTTAATAGTCGGCGCTCTTCTTCAATCGCTTTATCATCTCCTGCAGAATATTCATTAGGAAAATTCCCGTCAGCGACATTTAGAATATGTACGTTATTCCATTCCTGGCCTTTTGCACTATGGACAGTGGATAGAATGAGGAAATCATCATCGAGGTGAGGGTCGTTAGCCAAATCACCGGTACTTTGGGGTGGATCTAGTGTCAGTTCGCTAAGAAAGCGTTCTCGCGTCGGAAACTGTTGAGAAATTTGCGCTAGCTGCTCAATATCACCATAGCGAACAAAATGATCATCATAATTTATTTCAAGCAATGACTGATAATATTCTGCTGCCTTATCGACCTGGTCATGCCAAGGTAGGGTGTTATGATGAATGGAAACTAATAGAGCGGATAAGCTTTCCCATAGCGGTTGAGCGGTAACAGGTAGTTTCCACTTTTCTAAGCAATCAATGTCAAATTGATTGAGTTCCAAGTGCTGAAGTGTCTTTTCTGCTAATTTTGGACCAACACCGGGTAATAGTTTTAGTACCCGAAAAGCTGAAACGTTAATCTTTGGATTGTCGGCCCAGCGTAATATGCTCAATAAATCTTTCACATGGGAGGCTTCAAGAAACTTGAGGCCGCCGTGTTTAACGTAGGGGATGTCGCGTCTTGTTAACTCAAGCTCTAGGCGGTCGCTATGATAGCTAGAGCGAAATAATACGGCTTGTTGTTTTAAGTCTACACCGGCTTCTCTAGCGGCTAATATTTGCTCCACAATGTATTCCGCTTGCTTTGCGTCATCTTCTACGGTGATAAGCTTAGGTTTTTCACCTGATTTTTTTTCGCTATAGAGGGCAACCTTATATCCCTCATCGCCTTCTGATAACAATGCATTGGAAAGATCTAATATTGACTGGTGAGAACGATAATTTTGAGTGAGGGATATCACTGTTGCGCGTGGATTAAATAGGTCTGGGAACTGTAGTATATTATCAACCGTCGCTGATCGAAAACTATAGATCGATTGAGCATCATCACCGACAACTGTGAGACCTTCCCCTGTAGGGAAAAATCTTGTTAATATACCTGCTTGTAATAAATTAGTGTCTTGATATTCATCTACCAAAATATAATCAAATTGATTGCGTACTATCGCAGCTATTTCGGGAACGTCGGCAAGATGGTAGCAATACAATAGTAAGTCATCATAGTCTAAACAGAGCTGTTTTATTTTCGATTGGGTATAAAGAGAAAAGAGTTGTTTTAATTCAGCTTCCCATTCACGACAGTAGGGGAAACTTTGGGTAAGTACTTGGTTTAAACACTGTTGTGAGTTTATACACCGAGAATAAATAGCGAGACAGGTGTTCTTCTTGGGAAACCTTTTTTCAGTCGTGGTGAAGGCAAGCTCATGACGTAGCATATCCAATAGGTCGGCTGAATCACCTCGGTCCATAATAACGAATCCCGCCTCTAACCCGATACTTTTACCGTGAACTCGCAAGAGTCGATTAGCGATGGAGTGGAATGTTCCCATCCAGGAAAGATTGACAGGTTTATACTGCCTGTTCCCTTTCTTAGACTGTTGCTCCACAATACGGTCGGCCCTGGATGATAGCTCGCCAGCTGCACGGCGAGCGAAGGTCATCAATAGAATTTTATCCGGTGACACACCTGATAAAATTAGTTGAGCTGTTCTATGGGCTAAGGTGTTGGTTTTTCCGGTACCAGCACCGGCTATAATTAGTAGAGGCGGGGGCATAGTAAGCGGGGATGTTTTTCGAGTATCGTCATTGAGCCCGAAAGTCACTGCCGCTGATTGTTGGTCATTGAGTAATAAGGTTTCTAGCACAATGAACTCCCGAAGTTATCTTTTTAAAGCACATTTAGTCATTAGGTGGTGACGGAAACCAATGGCGTTGGCATGCCATCTGTAAATGGTTATTATGGATTAGATAAGTTCAGCTGTAAATATATACAGTTGAAATTCTTTCATAGGTTACCTTATTGTTGGGGTTGTACGGACCCCTATATTGAACTCTGATACGCACCCTAGCTAACCAAATATTGGTATATATTAACCATGTTATGGTACGTGTGGGGGCGCTTATTGGTAGTGGGGGTTATAGCGGGAGTTTATAGCTAATCGTCTGTAGGCCACTTCTGACGGGGGATTCAGGATGGAGGTAGGAGGTAAAAGTGGTCGCCCCCCAGAATTATCAAAGGGTTTACTTCATTTCCCTCTCCATTTTAATTAGGGGGACGAAGCCCACAAAACCCTAAAGGGGGTATGGCTACAAAAGAGGGGCTAGATTCCCATTGGCACCTATAAGCTATTGATTTTGGGTGGCTAAAGAACGCGGATTCAACTCTGGCTGTATTCTTTGAAGAAAAACACTGAAGCAAAAACATAAATATATCAGATGGTTACAGTATCTTGTGGGAATCTATATATCTAGCCCCGCTTTTGTAGCCATACCCACAAATGTAAATTTCACCTGTCACGCTTTGATATTCATCCTATTGCCTAAAACTAATAGGGGTTAACCCCAATACAAATTCCGAGGGAATCTTCACTAAACTCCTATACTTAAATTTCGTCGCAAAGTAATGAACATCAAGGGCAAAAAATCATGGTAGATAAGCCTAACTTATTGACAGCAAAGATATTAAAGAAGTTTGCACCGTTGAGCCGGTTGAATGAGAGGCAGTTGGTTTTGCTGGCCTCTCACCATGAGATCAAAGAGTACAAAAAGAATGCAACGGTTATTACGCGTGGTTCCAGTGATAACAAAGAGTACTTTTTGATTCAGGGAAAATTGCAGTTAATCGCAAAAGATGGCAAAACAATGGAGATAGAGGGAGGCTCCCCTGCAGCTATGCGGCCTGTCGCTCATTTGCAGCCTCGCCAATACGACATTCAAGTGTTAGAAAACGGGACATTGTTACTAATTGACTGGTTTACACTTGCACAATTTATACGTGAAGCCCCAAAAGATCGTTCTAAAGTAAAAAGCACTATCAGTAATGATCCTTTAGAGCTGATCCGATTTGATTTTTACCAAGATCTTGAAAGAAATCATTTTAGTTTACCGAGCATTCCGGTTGTTGCCCGGAACATTCGTGATGCTATGAGAGATGAGGCGTTTTCAGTTGAGGATATGACAAAACTGATTAATGCCGATCCCGTAATGGCGGTGAAAATTATTTCAGCATCCAATAGCCCTATATATCGCGGCACTTCAAAAATAGAATTATGTGCTGATGCTGTTGTACGTTTGGGTATAGAGACAACTAAACAATTGGTGGATATTTATGCGTTAAGAGACTTGTTTAATACGAAGCTTGGCAAGCTTCAACGCCGAATGCATGTATTGTGGGAGCACAGTCAAACGGTGGCGGTTATTGCTCATACACTAGCCGTGATCATTGCACAAATTCATGCTTGGCTAGGATCTACCAATAAGCCGTCTCATCCGCCGATGGATGAAATTACGGCTTTCTCAAAACTGGAGAGAGTGGGGTTAACACCCGAAAAAAGTATCGCGTTGCTTACCGATGCCAAAGAGAAGATTAAAGAGATGCGCCAGCTGGTGGGGGGGGAAGTAAATGGCTCTGTCGCAAATTTTCTTGAGGTCCGGCCCAGATTCGTTACAAAACGGACACTTACCCATCATAACTCACTGCTTTTAAACACTATTAATTTCCGTTTTTTGGATCAATATCTGCAAAAAATACTAAAAATAAACCCCTCATAACATTAACAAGTTAGAGGGATTTTGTGTCCACTTTGTAACGGATCTGGGCCGGACCTCTACTTAGCACTGTTGGTTGACTTGTTGATGACACTTTATTGATCAAGAGGTTTATCAATGTTTTACGTTTGAGATGATCTCACAAGCTTGGTTTCAGTTAGGCTAATCGGTATAATTTAGCTACTGATAACTTACTCAAATAGGTGTGCTCCATGACTTTTCCTAGTAAAGCTATAATTGCGGGCTTCTCTTGCGCGTTAGTTCTTACCGGTTGCGGTGGTGGTAGTAGCAACGGTGGTGGTACTACGAGTCAGTTTGGCGATTTGAATTTAAGTGTTACTGATGCACCAGTTGATGGGGCTAGTGTCGTTAATGTTCAGTTTGATTCGATTACGGTTAAACATAAGAACAATGACCCAGAAAGCCTAGATAGTTTAGAGGTAACCAATATCAATTTGTTGGATTACACAGGTGGAACAAGCCGTATTCTGTTGCAGACGGAAGGGAATACAAGCTTGAAACTGAGGGCAGGTGAATATAATTGGATACGTTTCGATGTGTCTGCGAGTATCGATAGTACCCTTGATTCTTATATTACCATCGACGGAAGCCAGTACGAATTAGAAGTGCCTAGTAGCACAGGGTTAAAATTGAATACGGGGTTTACGATTCCAGTGGATGGCGTTGCGAATTTTACCGTTGATTTTGATCTTCGCCATTCTATTATCGGCCCTTTTACTAAGGGGGCCGATAGCTATTATAAACTGAAGCCCGTGTTGCGATTAGTAGATAATACAACCGTAGGTACACTTTCTGGGGCGGTCGCAAGTGGATTGATTTCAAGCTGCGATGGCGTGAATGACATGCCTGCGGTTTATCTTTTTGAAGGGAGCTTAACAGGAGAACAACTAGACGATATGGATATCGATGTTGATGGTGTTGATGCGGATGATTCGGTTGAGCCACTTGCTACCGTTAGCGTTCCAACCGATGGCGGTGGAGATTATAATTATACCATTGGTTTCGTTAATGAAGGTTCTTATACTGTGGCGTTTACATGTGATGAGGATGACCCAGCGAGCGATGACGATGCGACCTTGTCTTTCTCTTTGGATGAGACGCTATCAATTATCGCGGAACAAACAACTATCAAAAATTTTTCGTTAGCACTTTGATCAGAGGAGGAAAGCAACCAAGTGTCCACCCATAGCCTCCCACTCTGTGTGCAAAGTGTTTTCCTTGCTCTACTTAGGGTTTAGTGAAGTCCCCTCTAATACAAATATCGAGGGAATCTAAACCCTAAATCAGTTCCAGAATCTAACTTTCCTCACAGGTTGTCTCAGCGCTATGAGAACTATTCGAGTCATTTCTTAATTAATTTTGTCGCTTTTGTGCCGGCTAATTGATCAAACGTTACTACGTGTGCCACAATGGGGTTCCGGGGACATTCCGTCCTAATGTAAATAACTTCTGTAAGCCTTTTATTTTCCGCTCTACAAATCATTGTTACCAATAATGGTTCATTACATTGGAACCTGTTTTAGTACTGAAAACTCACGCCGTGAGCATCCCTCTCCTTGCAAACAAATATAGTGTTTCTGGTCTGCCCAATCTATACCCATGTAGTTGAACCCAATCTGGGCCGGGCCTCGACCTGTCGAAAGTTAATACAATAACTTTTTAGTATAAAACGTAAACCATTGTCATGCATAGAAATTTTTATTTGGCTCGATTGTTGCGTAAAGTTCTTGGCCGTTTTTAAGGGTTCACATTTTTAAGTATATTTGGTTCTAATTGGTGCAATTAACCTTACGTAGTTGAAACTCATAAAGAGGATATGTCTATGAAAATCAAAGAGGGTTTTATTAAAACAATTATTTTATTTCTTACTCTATTATCGACTGCCTCACTAGCAAATACGATTACAGTTTCAGCATCAAGTATCGATTTTGGTAATCAAGAAATATTCAATAGTGGCGTCCCCGTATATTTTTCTATAACTCACGCAAGTGGTACGCAAGATATTGTTACTCTCAGCAATTTCACGATAGCAGGAATTCATGCAAGCGACTATTCGGCCGAACCTTTCCCTTCTTCCCCCATAGATTTATTGTTAGGCCAAAGCATTACGTTGCCGATAATTTTCACACCCACTGTGACGGGAGAACGAACCGCTACATTGTCATTTTATTGTGGTAACTGTACCTCAACTCAAAATTTCAACATCCTTTTTTCCGGGTCTGGAACTGAACAAAATGTTGATTATGACGGCGATGGTGTGCCCACAACGGAAGAAGATTTGGACGCCGATGGGGAGCCCAATAATGACGATACAGATAATGATGGCACACCCAATTATCTGGATATTGATGATGACAATGACGGTGTCCTTACGTTAGACGAAGACATTGATGGTGATACGTTTCCGGCTAACGATGACACTGATGGAGACACAATACCCAATTACCTGGATACTGACGATGATAATGACGGCCTTTCAACTATCGATGAAGGTGTTAGCGATATTGACAACGATGGCATTGCAAATTATCTCGACAGTGACAGTGATGGAGACAATACGGATGACATCAATGACAATTGTCCTTATCTGAGTAATGCAGACCAAAGCGATATTGATATGGATGATGTTGGAGATCTTTGTGATGGTGATATTGACGGTGATGGTATTAATAATGTTTCGGATAATTGCGAACTAATCAGCAATGCAGGTCAGGATGACTTAGATGGGGACCTTGTCGGCGACGAGTGTGACGATGATGCTGATGGTGATGGCGTTAATAACATAGTCGACAATTGCCCTCGGACGGCGAATACTGACCAGCAAGATGATGATGGCGATGGTATTGGCAATGGCTGTGATAGCATTTTTGATGATTCTGATGGAGATAGTATACCGGATGGCGATGATAACTGCCCATCAGTGCCTAACAGCGAACAAGCCGATTTTGATTTGGATGGTATCGGTGATGCTTGTGACAACGATATAGATAATGACGGTGTTCAAAATCAATTTGATGATTGTGGTTTCACTCCACCGGTCAGTGCGACGAATCCTAATACCGGCTGTACGCTGGCGCAATCAGCTCCTTGCTTCGGTCCAAAAGGAGGTAATGAAGCCTGGAAAAACCATGGTAAATATATTTCAGCCTTGGCCAAGGAGGCAAAAATATTTGTCGATATTGGGCTAATAAGTAATACGGAGTATAACGAAATCATATCAAGCGGAGCTCAATCAAACTGCGGTAAAAATAGCTGCCCGAATAACTAAAGCCTATCAAATGCTATGCGATATCCACTGGGGACATTTCGTCCTAATGTAACACTTATCGCTACAGTCCCTGTACCACGGTGGCTACAGGGACGACCTGTTTCTTGATCGATTATTGGTAATAATGATTTGTAGAACGGAAATCAAAGGCTTACAGAGGGTTTATTACATCCAGACGGAATGTCCCCAGACCCCCGATAGAGTGTTGTGGCGGGTTGAATGCTGCTCCCTATTTTTTACGACAATGGGTACACAATTCTCTGATACAAATGTCGAGGGAATCTTCATAAAACACTTTATAGCAGTATCTAAACCAATTTTAAACTTAGCAAAAAAAATAGGACAGTATAATTGGTTCCGTCGCATCTCGGGGAGCTCAGGCACGGTATGTTAGAGTATTATTTTCCATTCATCCCCATTGAGCAATACATGATCTCTTTCAAAGGCCGACAGACTCCTTAATCAATCATCCTTCAGTGTATCCGTTGGTACTGTGCATATCCACTCAGCTATCGAAACATTGAAGAGGTAATGGCTGAGCGTGGTATCAAGATAGATCATGGTACACTGAATCGATGGGTTGTTCACTACGCGCCGAAGCTCGAGAAAGCCTTCCATAAAAAGAAGAAACGACCAGGTGATCGCTGGAGAATGGACGAAACATATTTAAAAGTAAGAGGCCAGTGGCGCGACTATTATCGGGCAGTCGATAAAGAGGGACATACGGTTGATTTTCTTCTCACCGCTAAGCGTGACACCAAGGCAGCTCTACGTTTCTTCAACAAAGCCATCGGTAGAAATGGCAAGCCAGG
>CAJXZM010000142.1 GCA_913063125.1 uncultured Gammaproteobacteria bacterium
TCTATCGTTAGAGTGTTTGATGTGTCTTTTAGCACATCCATATGCAGGTTTAGTAGGTAACTACCTTCATTGAACAACCGAACAGGCGCCTTATCTTCACTGGCCTCAACAATAGAGATCAGTAAAAAAAACGTTAGAAAGCATGCTATCCGTTTTGGCCAAACACCCAACAGCAACCACCTCAATTAAACGAACTTTTCATGAACAAAGCCCCGCTACTATTCAGTATAGATAGCCCTTAGGAATCAACCATGCGAAGAGAGAGCTTTGCTGGTTGCATTAAAATTCGATTAATTATATAAGGTTATTTTCAGCTAGTATTTTTGTGGGTTAATTAAATATCCCCACCTTTGAATAGTGTACACATTGGAGTATAACGTTAATGGCATCATGTAATCTCTCCCTATATTATAGTAATTTTTTAGGTGCCTTCGACACTAGCCGATTGGCCAGATAAAACATGACATTAGAAGACAAACTGTTGGCGGGGGGAGGCACGTTAGATTGCCTCATAGATATGTCGGTATGGAGTTAGTTATAAATAGTGATTTTTGCAGCTATCAATTATTCAGATTTTGTATTCATGAATGCGGTTGTCTTCGCAAACACCTCACCTGCCATTAACAACATTTAATGTATTAGGTCGATACGGCAAGTACAATATTGACAATGGTAAGGACTGTGGCAATAAATGAGACCACCAAAAATATGGCACAAAATACGATTTGCCCTAGAGTTATTTTCTCAAAGGCTTCTTTTAACTTCTCTTCCGATTGAATTCCGATAAGTGCGGCCAATACGCTTTGGAGCAATTGTAAAATTGTGAGTCTATTTTTGTTGGATTTCATGTTTGCTCCCAAGTTTGCTCTAACAAAACCAAAGGTCTTGCAAAATTACAGGCGTACCACCCGTACCCTACTTATGCACCAGAAATTAACATTTTCCGCCAATAAATTAAGACCTGCATCAAGCTTAACTGACATGCAGAGTTGTAACATCTCGCCCAACAATGCACGATAGTGCCATACTCATACCCATTTACTCGAACTATAATGATACATCTACTCTGCTGATCACAGAAGCTGCGTTACCTGTATCAACAAACGCGTGGCAATTGCTCTGTCTATCCCAAAAGGACTCAATATGAAAACAAGCCCTCGTATTCCAAAACAGTTCAAAGCCTACAGGGCTATTAGCGATGGGCCATTCGCCTATTGGGTAGATGGCATAGTGAGCAGCAGCAACCTCACGATGGCAGATCTAAAACCCACCGAAAAAGACCTTGAGTTGATATCTAGACTTGCTTATCAACGAGATGAGGTTGGCGATAGGCTGGCAGCTCTCATTCTGAAAGATCATCGAGTAGCAAAACAGCTTGATCAAGGGTTAGATAAAGGAATCGCATCATTAGATAACCCTGCCCCAGAGCTTGTCAAGTTTCTCGAACATTATGAGAACATACCCGACTGGGCCTATCTGCCTGATCTCAAAAAGTTCGTCTTATGCTCAAGGAGTGAAAACGTCAGCATAGCCAAAAAAATCGCCCCACCTTTCTTTCTTGATGGCTTTGCAATGGCCGCTGGATTTTTTATTGGCGCCAACTATCCCGGAGTGGGGCACTCTATCGTTAGCACCGGTTCCGTAGCCCGCGGCAGTATTCGCATGAATCAAACCATGCAATATGTAGATGACATGATGAACGTCAAAGATTTCCAACCCTTTGGCAAAGCCGTACGTTCAAATGCCAAAGTGCGCCTAGCGCATGCCTTTGCGCGTACCCAAATAGTACGCGCAGGAAAATGGGATGTCGATTACTACGGTGAAATAATTTCAGAATTCGATAATTTGATTTTCCTTTCCGGTCTTACTTATCTCTACACCTTTGCGGGTAAATTTGGCATAAGAAAACGTGGCAAGCAGGCCCTAAAAATCCAATTGAAAGCAATGCAATATCTGTTAGGTGCGCCCAAGGAGTTGGTCACTATGTCACTTGAAGATAACATGCGCTTATTCGTTATGGTCGTGGCCCATTTAGATGACTCGCCTCACACAGCTCGCCAGGTAGTCCGAGCGTTTCAAAACAACACGTATTTTCGTCCAACCGATACATTAGGCGGCAAAGTAAAACGTGAACTCTCATTTCTTACCGCCAATTTATTTTCTCGTACATTTTGGGGTAATGGCATGGCCGATGAAATAGGCTTGAACAAAACCTATTATGGCCTTCCCCTAAACACCATTGCCGATGCCCTTTCTGAGCCCCCAACAATCGCCGCTAAACTTAGCCCTTATATCATCAATGCAGGTGTTCAAATGATAGGCTTTGCTCAGTCGATAGCGCGGCTCAGGAAAAAAACTAAAATGGAGAGCGACACTACACCCTACAGAGGATCTTTTAATGTAATTGCCAAATGAGGCTATACACCGGACAAAGTCATTAGGGCTCTGCGCGAGTAAGTTAACTTACTCCAGCTTGAATACGCGTTTAACATTTCCAGCTAAAAACAGTGCTTCTGTCTCTTCACTCAGCCCCAATTCCCCCAGCCCTTCAAGGGCCTTACTTGGATTAATCATCGGATAATTGGTACCAAATAGAACTTTATCCTTTCCATGATTCTTAAGGTAACGCGTAAGCTCCGGCGGATAGCGTTTTATTGTATAGGCAGAGGTATCTATATAAACATTTTCATGCTTTGACGCTACAGCAACGGCCTCCTCCGTCCAAGGATAACCAATATGGCCACCGACAATTTTCAGTTCTGGGAAATCTAATGCTACCTGATCCAGATATAATGGCCGCCCTACTTCAGAAGGCATTAATGGCCCTGTATGACCAATCTGAGTACAAAACGGAATATCCAATTCACAACAAGCGACGTAGACGGGATAAAATAGTCGGTCAGTGGGTGGTACAGACCATAACCAAGGCAATACCCTAATCCCCTTAAAGTCGAGCTCTTCCACGCACCGATGAATTTCCTTAACCGCCTCCATAGGTTTTGATATATCTACCGACCCAATACCCACTAATCGATCAGGTGCAGTTTTTACGAACCCTGCGACATCATCATTTGATATCATTTCTTTTCCCGGCGCAACCCATGCAGAAATAAGGCTCTTGGAGACACCGGCATAATCCATTGCAGCTATTGTTATCTCTACTGGAATCTCTTCTGTGGGAGTCGGCATTTTGGTCCAACGCTTGAGAGAATCGAATATAGGATCTGATATATGCCTTAGTGTAGGGTGTTGAGCCCATGCATCAATGATCTCAGGCTTAGTTTTTGACTTGCTATTTGTACTCCCATTTTGCATTAACGTTACCTTCCTAAACATGTTTGAATAAACCGGTCGCACATTGACATAACCAGATTAGAGTGACACTCTAGATTATACGCACAGCGATTGAAGAAAAACAAGCAACACATAGCCCATAGTATCTACGGGTAAACACTCTTTGAGATTTTGTGGTCATGAGAAAATATGGTTCATCAAAGGACGCCTTCTTCGCAATTGGTATCCAACTCATTTCAGAATACGGATATCAGCATTTGAGCGTATCCCAGCTATGCAAGGCAGCTAAGGCTTCGAATGGTAGCTTTTTTCACCACTTTGGCTCCAAACCTCGGTTCACCGGAGAACTTTACCTTAATGTACTTGAAAGTTATCAAAACGCGTTAGCTCAGGTAGTTAATGAATCTCTTCCGGCCAAGGCGGTCATCGCGGCATTAATATCCACACATATCTCTTGGGTCGTTGAAAATATTGATGAAGCCTCTTTTTTACTTAGCCACCCTAGCACCGACTCCCTTGAAACAGTGAAAGAAGAAATCAAACAATTAAATACACAGTTTCAATCAAACATGTCGCCGTGGTACCAAGAACAATGCGATAAACAGACGATTACTCTTCTTCCATTAGAGGTTTTTTACTTTCAACTAATTGGACCGGCTCAAATTATCTGTAGAAACTGGTTATCGAACCCCGATAGCACCAATCCTAAGGTTCACCAAGAACACTTAATAAACTGTGCCGTTAAAGCGTTGACCTAGAATAATTATAATTGCAAAGCTATTGATCACCAGTCCAATTTACTACGTATATGGATAGAAGATATTGAGATTCAACGTAATGGAGTTCTTGTCGCTACCCTGGCTGGTGATGAGACGCAATATTGGGACTCATCTCCTGATGAACCTGTGTTAGATTATGTTGTTAGCGCAAACGGGGTTGATACACAAATTCGCGTAGAGAAATAAAATCGTGTTAACAAAACCCACATAATTGCGCACTCTACTTGAGAGTTTTGTCTAAATGCTTATTGAAATATTCTTGCTAATTGTCGTTGTATCAATTGCATTGTCGATCGTATACAGCACCATAAGGTTCGGCATATCGCCAATGCCAAGCTCAAAAAAAGCCTATCAGGCAATGGTAACGCTTATCGATGAAACCGGTTCAGGGACCATAATTGATTTAGGTAGTGGCTGGGGGAATTTTGTCATCCCTATAGCGAAAAGATATCCCCAGAGACAAATAGTAGGCTATGAGATGTCCTTACTGCCCTGTTTTACTTCTACTCTAATCAAACATGCCTTGGGTTTAAAAAATTTGACGTTGTATCGGCAGAATTTTCTAAATGCAAATCTATCAACTGCGTCAGTGTTAGTTTGCTATTTATTCCCTGAGGCTATGGATAAGATCAAAAATAAATTGCTGTTAGAGAAACCTGGCGTAGAGTTCCTAATAAGTAATAATTTTGCTCTACCTTCGTGGGAATCCGAAAAAGTAATTCATCTAAATGATTTCTATAAGTCTCCAGTCTATTTATACAAAATAAATTCGTGAAGATACTATACAGGCCTAAAATAATTTAAGGGTACCGTCAAGATTCATCATTGAATCAGCTAGAAAATATCAGTATTTCCCTAGCAGAGGAATCCTTTTCTTATTTTTAACTACGTTTTAATAAAGCCATTATTGACGAGGAGGCATTCGGCAACCTTGGTCACCCCTAAGACGTAAACTAGACTAACCAAAAAGCGCCTACTTATACTACCAGCAACAAAAACAAACACTGATAACACTATAAACACGGCTATGTGGCCAAATCATCTGTAGTTAAGAAAGGGATTTCCATAGGCTGAAACAACATTTGGTAACTGTTTGTAGAAGATATGGTTCTTCCGCTAGATTGCAGGCCCTACAACTTTCTGCCTATCATTCAAAACACCCTAACAATGGACTAACCAGTTGTTCTTTGCATCTACCACAGCTACATCGTTACCTTCTTTAAACTCAATAAGTATCCCAACCCTACCTTCAACCTTCCCACGGCGTTTAACCGTGTATTGATTGCCGGAGCATGGGCAGAACATGATTGCTTCTGGTTTTGCTTGTGATGGCTTTGTGAACGCTACCCATCCCAGTGCGTCATCGGGAACCATGCGTATTTTTTTGCGTTCATTAGCCACTGGAATCTGAATATGTTGCGAATTAGAGTGCATCTCAAGCCTTGTATACGTATTTGTGTGTATTCAAGGGGGTATTATAAACTAGTTTTGCATGAGAATCAGGGCTCAATAATCTAAGCCCCTATCTTCTGCCAATTCACGGTAACGCCCGAGCTTAACGGCCCCTATACGCTGTTAGTCACTCGCTTCACATATTGTTGAGTCTTAGTGATTATTTTTATCAAACTTATCGAAAAACCTATCATTAGCTTTTGCATTTTAATATACGTTAGCGTAAGCGTTCCTACCTCATCAAGTAATTCAATATCGAATATTTTATTTTCAGCAGTATTTTCAAATAATAACGTTGTCCGCTTTCCCTCATGACAAATTAATGTGATTTCATAGCCAAGATTTTCAAATCTACGTGACTCAATTGCATGAAACCCTATAGGCAAAGGAAAACCGAAAATGGTAAATATTAGCTGGTTCGTTAGTGTATTTGCCTTTGCCTTACCAAAGAGGGGTATTTTAGAAACCTGTTTTGGCAACCGAAAATAGCCAGTACATATCAAAGGTATATCGGCATCAATATCGACAGTGGGTTTACGCCGGGTAATAGGAATGTGACTTTCTATTTCCCTAATTGTTTCCGTTGGAAATAGCGCTAAAAACGCCTCATCAACAAGACAATCCAACACTAAATGCACTCGAGTGACATCACTCTGATTGTGTAATCTGTGGGGCAAAGAAAAGTCCCCATACCAAAGCTCCCCTTCTTTCCAATTAAGTTGTTCATCTTTGATATGGAATTTCACATTATCATTGGTAACTATAGGAATGTGAATGCGAATTGCGCCGCTTTCCCAATTCAGGCCGGTATCAGTATGCTCCCCAATTCTTTTACCTGCAGGAACAAATAGCAATCTTGCACAACCGATCGTGAAGGGGAAATTGTTTATAATTTCCTTAAAGTATGGACACGACGTTAGCACCTCAGTATCACTATAAGAACCTCCACCAAAAACCACCGATGTTTTATAATCTCCATTTGCATTGCGCAAAGCGATACCTGTCCAACTTCCATCGTGATAAGGCCCTGATTGGGGTAACGAGCTGTACTTCTGCTCGGCGTTAGCCAAATCGAGCTGTAGTTTCTTGACATCATAACTACCATCAAGCCGAACTTGTATAGGTAAACTCAATACGCCTACTCCTTTGTTGGTTTTCAAGAAAATCCCGTAGCCGACGCCGTCACACTAACTATACTCGAACGGTTGGCAGAATTCGCGAAAGAAAGCAGTCTGGTCGGCGCTTCTGCCGCCTCAACCGTTGATACTTTTACTAAATTTCTCGCTAGTGCAGGGTTATTTTTACCACTCTCTGTTATCCAATAGTTTTGAGGGTGAATACCATACAAAATCGTCTGCATAGGATTTTCTTTCTTATTGTTTTGATTACATTTTCATGAATATGATATAGCTATTGATAAACGGGTGCTATCAGGCAACTCTGGCCGATTAAAACATATAAGTTTAATTGATAAAAGAAATTATGTTTAGAGCAAGCCGTATCGAAAACAAAACTTACTGATGGCCCTATAAGAATTCACGCATCACAAATTCATTCAAGGCAAACAATATAAAATGCGTCCACTGCTTAGCTCCAACGAAACTTATAGATCTATAGGCTTGCGAATAATAGAATTCGTGAATTGAAAGAAAGAAAAGCATCAGGCCCCTTTATTGACCGAGATAATAACCAAGCATTTTTGGACGTCATTGCATTATAGGCGTTCCACCGTAGGTAGGGGTTCGATAGTCTGATCCCCTACCTATTGTGCACCTACCCTCTCATTACCGGTTCAACGAAATTGAAACGGTAATCTTATCTGGATCAGAATTATCCAACATCTCAACGCCAATCCCCGTCAGCCTTGACTCTATATGAGTACTTCCTTCTTGAGCCAGTAATACAGTTGCGGTATCCCGTTTCCCAGAAACCATGTGCATCGCAAAACGTTTAGCTGTTGGTTTTTTTTTGTCATGAGGAAATGAAATAAACACCGGTCCACCATCCTCTGGGTTGTCTAGATTCCACATGGATGAGTTAATGATAACCGTTGATAAACCTTCTCCGTCAAAATCACTAATTCTCTTTAATTCAAACGTTGTTGTTTCACCATCAAATAGAGCGACCTCTTCCTCTGGAAGCCAGTCTTTTAGGTAGTAATGCGGTGCAGACAAATATGGTGTTCCTTGAGCTCTATTGTTCATAACGGTACTCGTGTCGGGCCTGCTAAGCTTCAACTTTCGCTTATTCTCTCCTTTACCAACGTTAACCGTAATCGTGTCCCACTTCCAAATGGCATGGCCTAACCCCATAGCGTGACCCATTTCATGAGCTGCAACATCATGTTGAAACGAACCAAGACAGCTAACACTGCTATTACGACGACTAGTATTTACTTTAAATACATAATCATTCGCTACTCGACCATGTCCCGTATAGATAACATTTAATCGTCCTCTTGAATTACGTATATAGTATTCAGCTGCTGATCTAACCATTTTCTCGCCCTTGCCTCTGTCTTGAGATCCGGACTTACCATTGCAAGACAATTTAAGACCTACTTTGTAGGTTCCGATTCTAGGTTTTTTAGGCGGTAGATTGTTTTCTATAACTATTTCTTCAATGGGCTTGTCAATCGACTCTTCAACCGGCTGATCTGAATTGTCATCTTCTGGTGGTATAGTTTCTGTTGCTTCGTTATCTTTACTAATATGAAGGGTTACTGATTTGAATTTTTCAGCAGAGCGGTTATTGACACTTACATCATCGCTGTCATAACTAACAGGTTCAATCACTAGGCCTGCGACCTTATATTGCTTGTTTATTGTTGGGTTGAAAATTCTGGCTATGACTGTATCGCCCATCGCCATACCCTTGCATCGTTGGCATTTTGGTGCTTTGTAAAAAAACACCTGGCCACCTTGAACTCCATTGCCACTGGTTTTTACTGACTTTGGTATACTAATAAAGAGTCGTTGATTATTCGGTAAGTCATAAACGTACGCTAGCGGGATATCACTACTATTTTTAACGTTCTTATCTATGGGTCTAAGCTGTACTTCAACAACGCCACCACTATCCAATGCGTCTGAATCGAGTTGAACGACGTCTTCTTTTTTTGTCCAGCCTAACCAATGCAACTGCGGAATGGAGTAATTTTGAGATGAGTACCTACCCATCAACGTACTAGGGTCTTTATACCCTTCAACCTTTCCTGTTTTACGATTGAGTTTATTGCCATGCTTAAGGCCCAACAAATGGCCTACCTCATGAGCGAAATCTCTTTTAAGTGTGCCAACTAAATTAGCATTCCCTTTCCCTGCATTCGAAGAACGACACAAGCCTTTAGGAAATACCCGAACCGTAAATAAAACACCCGTATCGTCAATCGTATTGGCCTCGGCTTTTGCATCTTTACATGACCCCAACGCAACTTCCTTTGTTATGGTTCTATTTCGATTAACGCGCAATTGCCCTTGAGAGGCGGTATTTAGAAAATTAGCTAACCATCTGCCACTGCTTTTTATATTGCCCATGCTCGGCGTGGTTTTCCCGGGCATAACAATCCTCACCAAATTGTACTTTTGGTTTGCAGCGTCCTCTTTGATCGCTTTCTTATTGTAATTCACTACGCAATCAGTATCCGAATCTCCGCAACTATATACATACGCGAACGAATTTCGGGAAGACATAGTCGTTAGTACAGTCATTAGCATAGCCGCGAACAAACAAACCTGTTTTATTGTTAAGTAGGGTGAATGACCTTTATTTTTTCTTGTTATTGCTAAAAGCATGATGCCACCTCTTTATTGATTTTTGTTTTTGTTGCGAAAGAAATTGATAGACAATTGATACTGGCCCTCTGTATTTGAAAATGGTTATTTTAGTTGGTACACGTTATAATCACTCCTTTTTTCGGTTTCGCAGGATGCGTAAGCGTGGCACATCCGCGTTTTTTTGAAGCGTATATTATTGGGATCTGAAGAGGGATCGACAAACATAGAGACAAACTTGCATTCAGGAGTCTCCCTACAAAATTGTAAACATGCCTGAGGAAGATGAAAATGATCGTCTACCCTACCCTTTGTTGTAGATTCAATTGGCTCACCCTTGCAGCTAGAAGCAACCGAGGTAATAGGAGAAAGCTCCTCAGACGTCATAGCGCCATCCCCACCTTTTATGCGAGGTATATCGAATCCCAAGTTATGTACTAGATTTCCATAAATAGACTCTCCAAGTTGAGCCGCGTATGCATTGAGCCGATCCCCCCGCATAAAGTTGGAATATGACTCCAGTTGAACGCTATCGAAAAAATCAGGGTGATGATCGGGATAGGGTCGGCCCAATATTTTCTTATCCTGTAAATTTCGATTGACGCTGTTTCTTTCAAAAGAACCACCCGTTGAAAAAAAGGGTCCTTGTTGATTTTCCATCGTTGCACTTGGAAACGTTGGAATACCTCTTACCGCTATACCTTGTCCTAGTGAGTACTGCCCCTTATAGGCATCCCAAGGAGAAAGATGTCGCTGTAGTAAGCTAAATTTCATTCGAGAAGAATTCATCACCTTTTGATACGAACGACTCGATGAATTGTTCAGAACCGCTTCAGGTACATTCACAGTATTCGCGGATATACCGGTACCAATATGATTACGAGCAGAGCGGCTTACCTGACCATGGAAACCGATTTGTAATCCCCCACCCCACTCCTGAAAAGCAATATCCCTAGCCTCTCGAACAAAACTCAAAAAGTCATCCCACGTTGCAATAAGGTCCGGGTGTTGCCGTAGTGGTGGTAACACTTGAATTACGGTGTCACGCGGTATTCTATTCATATCCAACAACCCTTTCGGCCAGTTTGGAACAATCATATGGGGACGTTGGCCTGTTATTTTCTCTAGATATTGCGCTGTTCGTTTACAAAGCTCCCCAGAGCCAGAGTCCCCGACAGCAACACTTTTTTTACCGTCTCTAAAATCAATGGCAGTTTGCAAAGAATCGCAATCGCCACTGCAGCTACGCCAGCCAACGGGGTAGTTATCTCTCATCTGTTGAGTAACCGAAGTTTTGTTATGAATGCAAACCGCTATAAAGGGCAGTGTTCCTGGGTAATACTCTACAAAGGGTTTTCCATCCACGATCACTCTGCCTGGTATCGCGGTACCCGGTAGCACAGAACGCGGGTCTACATTCGACGCAGGTTGGATATTGTGTTGAGTGAAATCCTGTTTATAGGTAGGGCCGACATAAGGTTCTCCGGCCTCTTCGAAAACATCCCAAGCATCAGCATCCGTCACCAATTCTCTCACTGCCAAAGATGGGTTGTAGGTGTTGATCCCCCATGATTGATTTTTGAGCATGCTACCGTTTTGCAGTACAACGTCAGCACCATCCTCCATTGACCCGCCTTTAACAATTAGTGCCTGTTCGTTGCTTTTGCTAATGATGAGGTATTTATTATCCGACGTTGGATAAAGCCGCATAATTCTGAAACGCTGTGCATCACTACCTGTCAAATCGGCCTGACTGATGTTGGTAGGGTTATCTGAGGATAGTGTATCGGCTGTCAGCGCTAGACCGCTGTGTTTTGATATTATGTTGTAGTGTTTATCGTCAAGTGGTTTCAAGGTCCAAACTGAGCTTAGAAGAACGGGTTTGGTTTTAACGTGTTGAAAAACATTATCGTCATCTGGACTGAGTGATACTCCTAGCAGCAAATCCGCATGAGTTGATGATATTGTAAACTCGCCTTCTAGATCACTGACTTGCTGTTTACAGCCAGGCATAAGCGTTAGACAAAGGATTGAAACGAATAAGGTCTTGATCCAATTGAGCATAGTCTTCCCTTCATATTATTAATCTTTTTTCTGGGCACAGTTAATATCCTAACGAAAACTGTACGCTTATGAATGTCAGCATGGGTCAATCAATTGGGTCAAAATCGGCCAAAAAGCACTGACGTTCCAGGAAAGGGCGCAACTGACACGGTAGTACTTGTGATAGAGGATATAGAGTACTGAAGAATACTTATACTATTGCGGGAAGGCCGGTTCTGTCACATCTCGAGTGTTTGTTATGCAACAGAACCGCTATGTTATACAAAATCTAGTAAGGACCACTATCCCAAGATTCGCCCTGTCGTTTTTTACTAATAATTGATTTCCAATCATTTGGATAAATAGTTTCGATAGCGACATTTTGATCAACGTTTACCTGTTTACTGCCATATACCGGAAACTTGATACTGTCACCCACTTTATAAAAACATTGGTAGGCCGCTTTACATACTATATTTTGAGAGAATTTGTCTGCATAAACTGATTTATCACTCTTAGAGAACGTCGTCTTGAACGTTTGTTTGCTTCGACATTGGCCGCCAGAAGATATCTTTACTTTTCCATTCTGCAGCAGGTTTGTTTTCTCTGAGTCATGTTCAAAATAACAGGTATCCCATAAATTATTGACAGAAACCTGACGAAGGTCACATGTGCTCTTTGAACATAGCGAGTCTCTGTTTACATATTCAGTTTTAAATTGAAACTCCATATTAAGATTGTCACTACCGAGTTTTTCGATAGAGTTGATTGATGTGTTGTTCTTAGTAATTACATAGCTGGCATTCGGTAGTTCAGAACAAGAATTATCGGTCACTGATGGTTCAATTCGTACCAACATTGCATTTTCAGTGCGCTCAACAACTCGAATGATGATGTCATCCATCAATTTATCATCCCAAGGACGATTCTCGTCTATAAACCGGTAGATTGATGTACCCTTCCATCGATGACCGCCACTAAAACCGGCCGTTTCAAATGGGGCACTTAACATCGCCACAAGAGCATCTTCACGCTTATTATATTCTGGGTTACTCGGTTGTAAAAGGCGTCCTTCTTGGTTGCTTGCAAGCCACAACCGATTACCACTTCGCCTAAGATCAATTACAAGACCGTAGGGGTTCTCATCTTCTGTATCAGAGTCAGAAACGGCGAGCGGACGGATTGCCACCCAGTGATCTCCAAATATGTAATTTTCTCCGTTCGAGTTATCCCATTGCAGCTGCTTAACCTGATCTTCCTCTACCCAGCCAAGCCAATGTAAATGCGGTATATTGAAACCCGTTTTAAACCCTGACATTTGGCTGATACCTGAATCGGTTTTTTCACAAGTATCTTGATTGTGAATACCATCATGTGCCAATCCCCAAGTATGGCCAGCTTCGTGACGCAAACAGTATTTTGAAAGTGATGAACCACCACAGTTGGCTTGGTTTCTAGAGGGGGCATTCGAGCCAGAAAATGCACCTTTGAAAACATTTAGATTACAAGCACCTAAACTTCGACCCCTCTTGGCCGCGCTAATCAATATTGCTTTTGAACGGGTTGTATTATCTGGCATGACTGCTTGAGAGGCTGTCGATACTTTCGAATAACCAAACTTTCCCCTAGACCAATCTGTCACATCCCCTGAAAACTGCTCCAGATAATTTTGGTAACGATATTTTTTGATACTACCCTTGCCATTAGGATAGCTTACGGAATATCCGCAAAGTTTTTTATTGGTTCCCGTGGAGTATTTCATACTCGAAAATTCTACGGCGTAGTTTTCGACAATTGATTCACTGCTCGTATCTGGTTCATCAGGTTGTTCTGTCAACATAGATAGACGCCACCCCTGAGTCATTTCCTTATTATACTTTTCCAACGTTACTTCAAGATCCCCTGCTGTATCTATCTCATTTGTTACTGTTAGCACCCCATCAAACGCTAAACTAACAATTGCATAGTGATTTTTGGTTGTTGGATATTGGTGAACCATAACCCTGAACAATTGTACGTCATTTTCTGAAATATCCGATAAATAAATAGACCGCCCATCGTCGTCTATTGTGATAGCTTTTTCGGACAACATGGAAATGATTCGATATAGACCTTTTTCACCGGCATTTTGGAGGGTCCATGCTTGATGCATCGCGATCGTATCTGACATTGCTTGCATCGAAATAGTGTTACTAGAATGGCCAACGCTAATGACTTCGCCGGATACCGGCGCTACAATTGAGTAATCACCTTCCATACCCGACACATATTTACAGCCATTCAGTGTGATACACATCGAGATAATGAGAAAAATTACAATATGATTGGACCAATTATTTGTGTTAGACATCCTTAAACTCCAAATTAGGAAGATCAAATACGGCTGTTGTACTAGGATCTATAAACCCTACAACCTTTCTTGTTTTCTAGTATTATCCTAAAGCAAAGTAGTATCTTATAACGGTCAATAAGGGTCAGGCGATTAGGTCTAATCCGGCCATTGTGTACTGACGCACAAAAATATAAGCGTCTTTACTCTCAGCGCTTGTCATAGAGGGTAATGGCGTACCTGAACTTATAGGGCATCTCAATTTTTTTGTTGAACTGAGTACATCCCCCCCCCAGGGAATCCATTATTCTAGTATCTATACCGCTCTTTTGGTAAAACGCACAGTGAAGTTGTCTGTCATAAAAGCCACAGGAGAATACTTTTTCTTTAACTTTCGCAGAGGAACTACCGCTTCGAAATTGGTAAAGCGTAAAAGTGTTGCGAAATTGACCATTAATTGCTGCTCAGCTAAAGTAGATGCGACACACGTGTGCGGACCACGGCCAAAGGGCGCATAAACATGACGCTGGCGATGCTCATTGCGCGGCTCTCTATAACGCTCAATATCAAACTTTTCGGGCTCGGAAAAATAGCGCTCATCCATATGTGTGGCGGTAGTAAATATTAGCAATTCGTCTCCCTTGCGAATTCGACAACCACCAAATTCAAAATCCTCCGCTGCGTTTCTGTTTAAGGCAAAGCCCGTAGGGTGAAGGCGCATGCATTCTAAAATAAAACCGTGCAAATCCTTCATACCGTCAAGAACTTCATGGTCAGGGGATCCGTTTGCATATGCCGCATCAACTTCGGTACGCAGTCGCGACATCAACTCTGGGTGGTTCAGCATTTCGTAGAGAATAAAGCAATGCGTACCTCCGGCTGTATCCACACCGCCTACATAGGGTAGCATCGCGTGAGCCTGAACATCACCATCAGTAAACCACTCAGGTTTCCCCTTTCGGCCCTCTTCAATTTTATCCATGTACGTTTCTAAAGACTTACCTGGCCGACTACTATTCCAAGCAATCAACTTATCCCTGAAATCATCTGAAATATTTTTTGCTCGGAGGTAGTGCGGGTTTAGCAATGCTAGGCTGGGCCACCGTTTGAACATCCATATGTTCGTTATTGTGTTTTGCGTAAACATAAACGCATCAGTCTGTTCCTGCGTAGCCTCTTTGCCTTGCATAACATATCCAACTTGGTTGGACATCAAGTTCTTAAGCCAGGGGTTTACCGATACAACGCTATTATCGAAGGTCTGAACCTGTTTCTCGATAATTTCTTGCATCATCGGGAGACGCTCAACAAGCGATTTTTTCGCAAAATAGGGTTTTAACATTTTTCGCTGATAGGAATGACATTCGCCATCGACTCCTATAAGCATATGTGGACAATTCGCTTTCTCAGTGAATTCCGCCCAGTTAATTTCACTGGTAAACAATTCCCTCCTTTCCACTCCCATCCACTGATTGGCTTCGATACCAGCCATAACGGTAAGCTCTCGATTGAAGGCGCGGACGCGAAATACATCACCCAATTCATTATATTTTTTCCGCACAAATTCCGCCGGATCCCGCAAAATGGGCACTAAACTATGCAATATTGGCAAGCCTTTAACCAATGGCGGCCTGGGTAATGCTGAAACGTCTATAGTCATTTGTATTTAACCTGTATGTGGCGTGGCTTCACTTCAGATATTTTTCTAACCTTAAACCCGGAACAACACGCTGGCGAAGGTATTTTTCTAATGTCTTACGCGTTTCAAGCTCTTCGCCAGGCACCAGAAAAAGAGGAAGTAAGGATCTCTGCCAGTAACGGTAGATTTCATAAATATCTTTTTTTAGCTTTGGATATTCATTTACTACTTCTGCAAAACCTAGCTCTGTAATAACGTCAGGATCCTGCGTATTAGCATTTATGAATTTTCTAATTTCAGTATTGTCTTCAATAATGAGTCTCACCATTGGGTTCTTGGGTATCACGTCATAGGCAAACATCAGGCCATAGACAAACTTGTCTTCAAGCTTTCGATGTTTTGTCATTTCATCGGCTAGACCCTGGGACATACGAATCACTTCGCGAGTAAATGCGTCCACAACAACGGCATCCTTGCTCTTGTAATACTTGTAGACCGAAGGGCGGGACAGCCCTGAGTGCTCAATGATGTGATTCATTTTAAGCTTTCGCAGACCATGTTCTGCTACCGAAAGAACACAGGCATCTAGCAAGCGGTCACGCGTTATCTCCCGCCTTGAAGGATCTAATTTCACTCTGGTGACCTATATTGAGAGTTAATATACCATAAGTTAATACTTGCCTAAGTTAACAAATATGTCAATAGTGTTAACTTAGGCAAGTATTCCATAGCCTTCTACTCCCAACACAACGTACCCTTAATGTCGTCTTTTAGACAACTTCACTTTGAAATTATTGGACAATACCGGTGCTGGATTAACTACCACCCTAACCTTATCGGCCTTCCAGGCTGAAACACGCCAAATGTATCAAAGATGGCTGCAGTCTAGATTTTATGGGCCTTCTAGAGGTAGTGTCCAAATAGACAG
>CAJXZM010000143.1 GCA_913063125.1 uncultured Gammaproteobacteria bacterium
AAGGCCGCGTTATATCGGTATTTTAGAAATAAAGAAACACTCTTCTTAGCCCTCTTTGTGGAAACATTGGGGGAGCTAATTGCAACCGCGGAAATTGAAGTAAAACAACGCGACCCAGCTCAGGCCATCGTTAATACACTTCTGGCAAACCCCATCTACTGTAAACTGAGCGCTATTTTGCATACCGTGTTGGAGCGGAGCCTTACGTTGGAAGAGGCTACTGACTTTAAGGTGACATTGCTCTCATTAGTTGGACGATATGGGCAAATGATTACTGCCAATAGCACGTTAACTTCGCAGCAAGCCGTTAGTCTTTTGCTGCAAGTGCAACAGGCCCTGATTGGGTGTTGGCACATGAGCCATCCTGTAGGTGCTGTTGCTGAGGCGATAGAATCTGGAGGGTTGCAGGTGTTTAAACAGGAGTTCGGTGACGCGCTATCGCAGCATATTGGCAGGTTGGTAAAAAGTTACCTCTAAAAGGTGTTGTTTGAAATATCAACTGCGTCCAAAAATTATTGTTTTTTTGTATTGCCCTACAAGTCTGTATGCCTTTTTCGACGTTACTGTTATACGGATGTCGTATTTTAGTATTTTTATAACTTCGTTTTTACAGATTTTTTACATTTATTTCAAACTTATCTGACTAAAACTCTAATCAGGGGACGTAGAGTAAGAACTACGGCAAATAATTGTACTAGTGAGTACATCTGCGAATGTCGTTAACGTACTACACTAAATAAATCACAAGGACATAAGACATGAAAATTCTAATGCGGTATGTATTATCAGCGTTGATCTTGATAGTAATCCCGGCCAGTTTATCGGCTAGAGTGATTGAGGTTCGCTCAGCTCTTGGAACAGACATATTAGAGGCTAACAAATCTCAAAAGGCATTTCTTAAAGTTTCATTGAAAGGCTTTCCCATCGACAATCCGCAAGAAAGGCCCCCCCTAAATATCGCCATTGTTCTGGATCGGTCTGGTTCTATGGCCGGAGATAAACTTGCTAGAGCCAAGGAAGCGGCCATAATGGCAATTAACCGATTATCAAAAAAAGATATTGTTGCCGTTGTAACCTACGACAGTGTGATCAATGTTATTGTGCCAGCGACCAAGATAACGGACAAAGCATCAATTAATCGTATTATTAGTCAGATTAGCTCTGGCGGTAGTACCGCACTATTTGCGGGTGTAACTAAGGGCGCACAAGAGGTCCGTAAGTTTATTGCTGACAACCAAATCAATAGGGTCGTGTTGATATCTGATGGTCAAGCGAATGTCGGCCCACAATCTCCGAAGGAGTTAGGGGCACTGGGTGTAGCCTTGAGCAAAGAGGGTATGAGTGTCACAACTATTGGGTTGGGTTTAGGGTATAACGAAGATCTCATGGCAGCTTTAGCAGGGTATAGTGACGGGAATCACGCGTTTGTTGAAAAAGCCGGTGACTTGGTGCGAATATTTGACCTCGAGTTTGGCGATGCTTTTTCGGTAGTTGCTAAGGATGTTAGTATTGAGATACATTGCCAAAATGGCGTAAAGCCGCTGAGAATATTAGGAAGAGAAGGGGATATTATTGGTAGCACCGTAAAGATGCGTCTAAATCAACTGTATGGTGAACAGGAAAAATTTGTATTGATTGAAGTGTCAGTGCCGTCAGTAAAGGCGGGAAGCGCACATGAGCTGGCCAGTGTTGATGTATCCTATCTTAACCTTCAAGAGAATCAAACCCAGTTTGTGTCAGATTCAGTTAATGTTCGTTATTCAAGCTCACAGCCAGAAGTTATCGCCTCAAAGAACAAAGAAGTGTTAGAGTCATCCGTTCAACAGATTGCGATTGAAAAGAAGAAACAAGCGATTGATCTACGAGATAAAGGTGATGTTTCGGGAGCCAAAAGGGTACTTGAAGCCGCTGCCCAATATATCCAACAAAATGCTATTAACCTCGGTTCTTCTGGCCTGCTTAAAGAAGCCTTAGAAGCTAAAGAGGATGCTGATGCTTTGGAGGATGCGAGTGATTGGAATAGGCAGCGCAAGTCACTGAAAGCTAGGTCTTACAAACTTGAAAAACAGCAAAGCTATTAATGAACGCAGAAAAGGTGAGCCGATGAAAGTGATGGTCAGTTTGTTAGTAATCGTGCTCACACCGCTTATTGTCATAATGTGGCTTGGTGTGCAGTGGATGCAAAACGATTTTGACAAGCGAGAGCAACAAAAGCTCAATCTAGTTAAGTCTCAACTGGCACTCATTGATCAGCGTTTTACAACATTATTCTACGAGGTAGAGCAGGCGTTGCGTGCTTTGCCTGTTAGCCCGCCTTTTCAAGCGGAATCATTGAGGAGAATAGTACGACAGGAACCTCTGGTCAGCTTTTTGTTTGTGCTTGATACCGATAAAAATCGTTTATTTCCACCCATAGATAATCGACTGCTTTCTCAAAAGGAGAGAGTATATTTCGATCAGGCATCCTATCTAGCTGATTCAAGCTTATTTAAGGAAGCCAGTGTCGACAATCTTAACGACCACACAGATAAAACAGGTTCACCCAAAAATAGGTTTTCAAGCTCACGGTTATACAGAGAAAGTTACTTAGAAAAGCAGCGTTTAGCGATAACAAGTAGTCACTGGAACATTTTTTATTCGCAAAACCAGATCAATCAAATATTTTGGTATAACGATCCCGTAAAAAATACTATTGGCTTTCAATTAGATCCTGTAAAGGTGATGGCAATGATTATCGATGTATTGCCGGATACTTTATCTAGAGATGACCTGTTTTTTAATGCGCGCGTTCGCTTACGAAAAGCGGGAGCACAAACACTCTATGAATGGGGTAATTATGAACCGCTCATTGGCACATTGCCAAGCGAAATCTACCCGCTAAGTCATCCATTGGGGGCATGGAAGTTCGAATACTTCGCACCACCAGAAGAGGAAAGCCTTATCATTCGCTGGGCTGTCTTTTTGTTATTGATTTCTCTGGTGGGAGCTGGTTGTATGGGGTTAGCTTTCAGTTTATATCGAAATCATAAAAAGGAGCGTCAGGAAGCTTTGCAAAAGGTGAGTTTTGTTAATCAAGTATCACACGAGTTAAAAACGCCACTCACCAATATACGTATGTATGCAGAGCTTCTACAGGGGCGATTAGATGAAACTGATGAAAAAGTACGACATTTTTCAGAGGTGATTGTCTCTGAAAGTGAACATTTAAGTAGACTGGTGCACAATGTCCTGAGTTTTGGGCAATCACAAAGTAACAAACTGAGCATCCAAAAATCTCCTGGAGTGATTGATGAGATTGTTTTAGATGTCATTGATAAATTTAGTCCAACATTCAAGAAGAGAGAGATGTACGTTACCCAAACGCTGGAAGCAGGTGGTGAGGTTGGTCTTGACAAGTTCGCCATTGAACAGATATTAAATAACCTGCTAAGTAATGTTGAAAAGTATGCGTCTTCTGGAAAAAGAATAGACATTTCCACAACACAAGATGAAACGTACTCTGAAATTACCGTTAGAGATTGGGGGCCTGGAGTCCCCGAAGCCGAATCTAAAAAAATATTTGAGGCCTTTTATCGAATCCATCATTCAACGACCGAAGGGGTTGCGGGAACAGGTATAGGGTTGAATATTGCCAAGCAATTAGCGGAATTGCATGGTGGTAGTCTTCTATTAGCTAAATGCGAGGATGGGGCGGCTTTTACGATCAGGCTAAAAACGCTACAAGTTGGAACAAACTAACATGAAGATACTTATTGCCGAAGACGACGTATATATAAGAGAAGGGTTAACCGAGTTATTGGAGCTAGAGGGCTACCAATGTCTAGTTGCTTGTGATGGCGAGGAAGCGCTGCAGGTTTACGTTGAAAAGAAGCCGGATTTTGTATTGCTTGACATTATGATGCCAAAATTAAACGGTTATGAAGTTTGCAAACGTATTCGACATCAAGATTCGAGCATACCGGTGATATTTGTAAGTGCAAAATCAGAAGAAATCGATCGTGTTCTAGGGCTTGAATTAGGGGCTGATGATTACATCATGAAACCTTTTGGGAATAGAGAAGTCATCGCGAGAATTCGTGCTGTCACTCGGAGATGCATGACAACGCAAGACACAGGTAAGGTCGATGGTTTCGACATGGAGGATATTCGAGTTTCCCCCAATCAATTAAGGGCTACTCGGGGTGACCAGGTATTTGAATTGAGCTTGCGAGATGTCAATATCCTGCGCTGTTTGTATCAACAAAAGGGAAATGTCGTTAGTCGCGATGAACTTTTTAATCAGTGCTGGGGAAGGGATTACATGGCAAATAGTAGAACGTTGGATCAACACATATCAAAGCTAAGAAAATTGATAGAAAAAGACCCTAAGCTTCCGCGTATTATTAGAACAGTTCACGGAGTGGGATACAGGTTTTAGAATTAAAACTCAACCAAATTTTAATTCCTATTGGGGTAGGATTATTTACTATCAATATATTTGTGTCGATATGGGGGTAGGGGCATCCAAATAATGAATGCTACGGATGGTTCATATAATGGTTTTTAGGGCTATAATTAGCTTTAATATTATAGTCTTTCTTTCTTGACTGAGTAGCTCAGAACTTAAAATGACACAATTTAAGAAACTCTCCATAAAATATAAATTGATTGTAGTGGTTCTTCTTACCGCAACAATAGGCCTAACATTAGCCAGTGGGGCTCTGCTTTTCTACGATAGGGTCAATATGAAAGCTACTCTGTCAGAAGAGATGCAGGTTCTCTCGCAGGTGGTCTCATTGCGAAGTGCTGTTGCGCTTAGTTTTCGGGATGAAAAAAATGCAAGAGCCAATTTAAATACCTTAAAAGTACGGAAAAACATACGGCTAGCCTGCATGTATGATGATAAAGGCGATGTATTCGTAAGCGTATATCAGGACTTACCGAACCCAACGTGCCCTGACAATGAAACTAGGTGGGGGCGTTTTTTTAATGGGAATTACCTAGATGTCTATGAAACTATTGAACGAAACGGTGAGGTAATCGGACATCTTTTTATTAGAGCAAGTCTAGAAGAGCTAAATGAGCGAATGGTACAGCAACTCGTTGTTAGTGTGACGGTGCTAGTTGGTTCACTTTTTCTTGCTTTTGGATTGACATCAAGGCTACTTAGGCAGATTTACCTGCCGATTGTTCAATTAGGTAACGTTGCGAAAGAGATAACAAAAAACGATAGCTACTCCATTCGAGCACACACGGAAAACGAAGACGAGCTCGGGGATACGGTCAACGCATTCAATAATATGTTGAACCAAATCGAAAAAGATAGAGAGAAATTTACCCGGTTGGCGTATTACGATACGTTGACAAAACTACCGAATCGTAGAATGTTCACGGAACGCATCGAGTTAGCGCTAGAGAATGCAGCAAGAGAGAAAGAAGGTAAAACAGCACTGATATTCCTTGATTTAGACCGATTTAAGCAAGTTAACGATAAGCTGGGCCACGATATAGGCGACCTTCTTTTAAGGGAGGTTGGGCGGCGACTTAATGCTGCAATTCCTGATTCTGCAACTGCCTTTAGGCTGGGTGGAGATGAATTTACAGTAATTCAAAACGACATCACATTGGATGATGATATTATAGAAACGGCCGATGCCATATTTCGAGAGTTTGCACCGCCATTGCTAGGAGCAGGTAGAAAACTTAATATCTCAGCGAGCTTGGGTATCGTCGTTTCTTCAGGAAACGACACATCTAATTCAATAATGAAAAACGCAGATATCGCTCTTTACCATGCAAAAGACGCTGGAAGAGGGTGCTATAAAATTTACCAGTGTGGGGATTAACTAGGTTGGTTAGTTATGCCGATATTAGTTGGCTGACTTAGTATTGATGATTCGTGCTAGATTCAAAAGGTCAGAGTCGATAAGTAATCCATTCTCGATAGCTTTGGAGAGGTTGATCTCAAACTTTTGGCTATCTCTGGTTCTTAGTATATTAACCACGCCACCTGTTTCGGCAAAACCATCTACATTACCGATGCTTAATACGTACAAATGATTGATATTCAAAAAAAGTTGTTGAATAAGACCTAGTTGATCGGTTCCCACAAACAGAATATGACAACCAGGTTTTATATCCTCGATATCAGACGTTCTTATAATCTTTAAATGTCGATCTTTTATTCTAGTGCCATCTACCGTATCTAAGAAACCGCCAAAAGGAACACTGCCGTAGAGGCACATTTTCAGGTTAGTTGATTTGTCACTAAATGCGTCTTCTGGCCATTCAACAAAATTAGCAAAATTATAGAGGAACAATGCCTTTATATGGAATTCTTTTGCTTTTTGTGGTGCTTCTGAAGAAGCGGCAAAGCTCAGGCTTGCCGATAATAGGAATATTATCGGTAGCAATAGATAGGTTGACGAGTATGTCTTCATTGTTTCTATGTCGGCACCTTAGAATGTAACGCTAGTATTGGCATAAATTACAGGGGAATCAGAATCCGTATCTATGTCTCCGGTAATGTTGTGATTTAGTGGCTTGGCAATGCTTGCACCCAATGATATTTGGTTTCTTAATGTGGAATTAATCGCTATTCCTATGCTGCTAAAGGAAGCCTCATGCCTTTCTTTTGTGTTTATCATTCCATAACTATAGTCAACAAATAGTGATGTCTGGATTTTGACACCTTTGATCCAAGATTCTTTGTCGATGTTCCAATTGATAGAGTGTTCAGCTGACAGGCGATAGCCGGTGTCCCCGCTGAAAATACCTGGTTGATAACCTCTATTAACGGTTGGTCCCGTCGTAGTATATCTCTCTGGTGCCGGAAGCTGGTCGTTAGACCATTTTCCGGAGAGTTTTATGCTAAGTACATTGTTACGATTTGCTAATTTTATGGGGTTAAAGAGCAAATATTGGTAACCGGCCCCTACAGAAAAGAAACTTTCAGAGATAGCGGGATCATCAGAGGTATCGATTAATCCAAGGGAAGGCGTTATAGAGAAAATATGCTGACTGTTAACGTAAGTCATATAGTGATGTCGGTGGTATGTGTTAAATATCGCATATTGAGTTGATTCGTTGAATATTTCTGGAAATACATTACTAGTCACTTTTGATTCTTTATACGAGAGAACGAGATGATGTGTTTTTTTCAGTGAAATGTTTCCTTTATCTTCATTAGCGATGATTCCACTGACTGATGTCAATGCCCCCTCTAGGCCGAGGTTTGAGAATTGGCCAGTAATTGAAAAATCACTTTTCACCAATGATACTCCCAGATTTCTATTTTCTGAAATTGGACGTTGGTAATAAATTCCGCCAAATACGTTGTCTTCTTTATTCGTTTTTAAGAAGGACACATTAAGCTGGCCGGAAAGTGAGAATAGATTGTTTTCGATGTGAGAATAGATAACCCTATTGTGACCCGTATCCTTTATCCCTTTGTTATCGATAGATAATGTGTTTTTTGATGTGATTTCCTTTTTAACCTTGATGTTTAAGCGAGATTCCCCTTGTTTGGAGCCTGTTGAGAAATAGGCAAATATTTTCAGGCCAGGCCTTTTGTTTATATTGTCTACTATACGCATTACATCGGGTTCATATATCACCTTCCCAATAAGTTTATCAAAAGGTTCTTTTATCTGTTTGTTTGAATAGAGAAAATTGTCGTAAACGTCGATTTCAGACAGGATACCTTTAAGTACGTAGATTGTTAGCGTGGAGCTTTTTATTTCCTGGGGGACAACAAACGCTCTGTTGAAGGTTAATCCCTTCTCCCGGTAAGTCAGAGTTATTGCATCAGCTAATTTATCGATAGCTGCCATATTCAGTTGATCATCCAAATGACTGAACAATTGATTGATGCGAGTATTTATGAATTCATTGGTGATGCCATATTCTGGGTATAAAGCATCGCCCTCCAGACGAATGCGGCTAATTTTTATCAATCCATTTTTCATTTCTGTAGTTTTTTTCTCGCCGAGAACGTCTTCAATTGTTTCTGCACGGACCACAATAGAAGGCAATGTACAGGTTAGGAGAATAATTAGGGCCGATAAAATCGTGGACTGCATATTGTTGTGCATTCTATTGGGTGCTTTCGGGTAGACGGCCACCGAGCAATAGCCGGCCTAGGTAGCGCTTAATTGCTTTGTATTTGGAGCAATCCTTTATTACCCCATCATTGTTATTGCACTCAGGCATGATTGTGTTTAGGGATGCTTTAGGTTGAGGTGAAATTTCTATTTCAATGGCGGCGGAGTATGATGAATCATCTTCTGGAAGGCTGTCGGATATGATTGAATTAACGTCCGTGGTTTCGGTTGAAGTAATAGAAACAGCGTTAGCGTTAAGATTGATAATGCCCGTATCTTGCGTTATTTCAACAGCATTGATGATGCCTGTATTGTTAACGGCATTTGCTTTTAAGGTATCACTATAAAATACATCCAGATAGATGTTGCCGTTAAAGGCAACGATGCTACCGTTATTGGTAATGAGTGCTCCAGAATTTGATATGTTGGTGGTTAAGGGGGTGGTAATTTCGACGCCTAATAGCCCACCTGTGCTAGTGGAAACGATAACATCATCGGCGATTGCAAAATGTATATCTCCGTTAGAGCTCTGAATGACCCCGCTATTGGAAATAAACTGACCTGCGATATAAACACCGCCTTCAGTGAAGGTTTGGATACTTCCTAGATTGACGATGCCTCCCACTAGCGTGTTGGTTTCCGATAAACTTATGCTATTACCACTAAAATCTGTCGTGTTAGGGGTTAAATCAGAAGCAAAAAAACTCCCTACATTTATTGAACCTGTTTCACCAATTAGAACGCCAGCACCATTCAGCAACATAATCTGGCCGTTGGCGTTAATACTGCCAAATATTTCACTTGGGCTCCCGGAAAAGTCTTGGTTTATAGCAATAGAGGAACTGTCTGGTTGTATGAAATTGACAGTCTCGCCGTTAGCAATATTAAAGGAATCCCACTCAATCGACAGCTGATCTGTATTTTGGGTGATGGTTGTTAACGAAGGAATGTCTATTATTGAGCCCTCACCAGAAGTGATTAGACCATTCTCGGGTGCGGCAGTGCTTCGTAAGCTACAACTTAGGCATAGTAAGGCAAATATCAGTAGGCTGATTGGGTGTAAACTTCCACCGCCGCCCGAACTCTTATTTTGTTGTGCATCGGGAGAGTCACTTTCTTGAGTCTGCTCGTCGGTTATTTCCGGTGATGTGTCATTCTCTGGATTATCTAACCCACTACCCAATCCATCATTCAGACCCTGGTCCGGTATAAAAACATCAGGAAACAGGTTGTTTGAACCGATGCCTGTCAGCAATGGAATAACGCCGTTAAGGCTGTTGTCCTGATCATTTATTCCGCCGTCTGTAATTTGAAGTTGAAGACAATAACTTCCTTCGGACAACCCCGTACTATAACTGGAGTCTCCTGCCGCTGGACATAGACCCGGGCTACCCATAAAAGACATTACGCTGTCGGTTTGTGATGATTCAAAAAAGGACCAAAGCAAGGTACTGTGATTAAAAATGAGCACCGCTGCATCAGCGGAAAGAGGGTGGTTTTGCGGTATCACAACGTCTACTGTGCTGCCGGCGGTTGGAATATTAATGATATTGATATCAAATAAATTTGGCGTTGTTTCGATATTCTCGTTTCGCGTTTTATCACCGGCGGTGATTGGGAAGTTTTGGTAAATAAAGTCATGGAGTTGGTTGTAGGAAATAGTGCTTATTTCGTTGTCACCAAGGCGTGGGATTAACCCAACTCGAACGCCGATGCTGTATTGCGTTTGCGTTAGATACGTTTCACTAAAATCAATGGCTGTTTGTAGTGTTTCTTCTTGCCCTAGCTGCCCATTAAATACATCAAATCCGTCAGTGACACCGTCGAAGTCAGCGTCTTGAAATCCTGCATTGGTTATACTAAAGGATTGACTGGTGCTTGACGATAACGTGAGCATTCCAATAGTTTGCTCTAGAGTAAGTGATATAGCATATTTTCCTTCATCTAAACCTGACACCGTTAAGGATCGTTCGTTTGTTACTCCGATTATAGCTGCAGGTGAGGCAATTTGAATATCAGATGTATCCCAATTGATGTTCGGATAGGGGGCCTGGAATCCACCTAGGTTTGCGTAAATCTCTACTGTACCGTTGCCTAAGTCTTTTGTATCAATCCAAATGACGGGTTTTGAGTGAGCAGAAGGGTTGCTGCCTAATGATATCTCGTTAATATCGGTTATACCGTCGTTATCAAAATCATCTGTTATCAGCGCGTCGAGTATATTGCCCGTAAGATATGTTTCAATCGCGTCACTTAGCCCATCTCCATCTATATCGCCATTGTTACCGTCATTAATGTTATCTGTTGGGTCTATTAAATTGGTAGTTACTGTAAGTTCAAAAATATCGGGAAGGTCATCGCCATCTCTGTCCATCAAAACGGTGTCACTATTATCGTTAATGGTGTTGGTTAAGTATGCTTCTATTGCATCGTTAACACCGTCGTTATCCATGTCTGGTTGATTGGCGTGTAAAGGGTCCGACGCTAATCTTACTTCTAGGGCGTCACTATAACCATCTCTATCGTAATCCGAACGCTTGTCTACGTTGAGTATAGAAAATATAGAGAGGTAGAACTCCACTGCATCGGTAACAGTATCGGTATCCGTATCTAATGAACCATTTTCTAACGGTAAATCCACTTGTAGAAAGTCTGACTTAGTTGTGACTAGCTCTGTTACATCTGGGATTCCATCATTGTCAGAGTCTGTTGACAGTTGGGTATTGATTGAGCCCCCGGCAGCGTTAAAATAAAACTCTACAGCATCCGTAACGCCATCCAAGTCAACATCAAAATTACCCGCTATGACTGGGCTATCAATAGATAAGAAACTACTATCAAGTATGACTTCTGCATAATCGGGCAACTTGTCTCCGTCAGAGTCGGTGTTAGGTTCAATGTTAGCTGCACCTCCACTGTTAGCTACTAGGGTTTCAATGATGTTTGAAATGCCGTCATCATCACTATCTGTTGTATCGACTAAAGCCGTACTTGATTCATCATTGTTAGCGAGGTCAGTTGCGATAACAGTAAGTTGCTGTCCATGTGAAACGGGGGCTGTAATAATGCAGTGATATCTTCCAGTAACGGCATCTGTGTTACTTGTGCATAACGTTGTGCCGAGTGCATCTTGGATTGTTATCGTTGACCCTAAAGGTCCTAACCCAATGATAAACTTTCCATCAGTAGGGTTGATTTGAGCCGGGCCACCTGGAACGAAATTTATCGTCTCTGTATCACTAATTGGAATACCATTAAGCGTAGCGGTTATCAGGGTGCTTTGTACTGTAGTGTTACTTATGGTCGCAGTATAACTACCGTTTAGATGATCGATAACGGAAGTGATTACGGCATCACCGTCATTACTTATTTCAATGGTATCACCCCCCACGGAGAGCAGGTTACCCAGTGCGTCGTAGGCTTGTACTGTAAGTAGCGAAGTGTCGACTCCGTTAGCGGTTACTAAAGATCGAGATGCAAGTAATGTTGAATTTGCTGCTGAGCTCGCTTCAAGAGTAAAAATAATATCTGCACTATCGGTAATAGGAGATCCGTTTATAGTTCCGTTTATCGTAATTGCTTCAGCAACATTGTTAGTTACCGTTGCGGAATAGGTACCATCACCGTTGTCGCTTACAATGCTGATAATAGCGCTTCCGTTTTCCGTAAGGACAATGGTATTTCCCCCATTACTTAGATTGTTGTTCTCAGAATCTCGAGCTTGCACGGTAATGATTGAAGAGGAAATTCCATCAGCAGCAACGGTGGTAGGGGATGCCGTAATGGTGGTAGTTGAACTAGAAGCGTTATCTGCTATAAACAATAGCTCGTCAGTATTTCCTATAGCGATTCCGTCAATAGTCCCGCCAATGGTTATTAGCTCTGCTACGGTATTAGTGATGTTTGCTGTATAGCTACCGTTGCCTCTATCGATTATTGAGCTGAAAATAGCGCTGCCATCTTGGGATAACGTTATTGTTGAGCCTCCATTAACGACGTTGTTTCCAAAGCTGTCTTTCGTCTGTACGGTAACCGGGGCATTTGATATACCGTCTGCGATGAGCTCGATGGGTATAACAGTAATGGTTGTTTCTGTGGCTGATACCGCGCCAGCGGTAAACGTAATTGTCTCGGTATCTATTATCGCATTACCGTCAATGGTGCCACTAACTGTCAGGGTTTCTGCAATGGTGCTTGTCAGGATGGACGTATAGGTCCCATTTCCATTATCAGAAACGGGTTGAATAGTGGCATTTCCATCCTGGCCTAACGCAATGATTGCACCTCCAGCAGTCAGATTGTTTCCTAGGTTGTCCCTGGCTTGTAGTGTTATTTCAATGGTATCTACCCCGTTAGCAACAGCCGAAGGGGGAGATGCGGTAATCAGTGTGAGTGCTCCAGAGGTTGCGGGTTGCCCAACACTCAATCCCTGAATGACATTAGCGGCAGCGTTGTAATCAGTATCACCCGCTTGAGACGCGGTGATATTGGTAGATCCAACCCCAACAATTGTGACAGTGGGTCCCGATACTGTTGCCACAGAGGTATTCGAACTGGAATAGTTTAGCGTCAACCCTGAACTTGTCGTTCCCGTTAACGAGAAAGGTGCATCACCAAAGGTTTTAGAGACGAGAGCCCCAAAGGTCGTGGTTTGACTGGCTTTGCCAACACTCAATCCTTGAATGACATTAGCAGCAGCGTTGTAATCGGTGTCACCTGCCTGCGAAGCTGTAATATTGGTAGTACCAGCCCCAACAATTGTTACAGTAGATCCAGATACGGTTGCCACTGCTGTATTTGAACTGGCATAGGTTAGCGTCAACCCAGAGCTTGCCGTTCCCGTTAACGCGAAAGGCGCATCGCCAAAGGTTTTAGACGCTAGGGCCCCAAAAGTAATGGTTTGGTTATTTTTAGGTGTTGTAAAAGTTTGCACTGTACCATAGCTAGTACCAACAATATTCGTTACATAAGCGTTAAAAGAATATGGAGTACTAGCAGTCAAACTAGTAATTGATTCACTAAAGACACCCGTTCCAGATCCATTGGTGTCTTTAGTAACACCGCCCCCCCCAATTTCAGGATTGGCGTTTGTTGCAGTAATTGAATATACAATTCCTCTTTCTGTAATACTTGTGCCACCATTTGCTGTTGCGTTTCCACCTAAAGTTGCAGAATCAGCAATAACAGCGCTAGCAGCCGTTGTAGTTACTGATGCAGCTTCTGGTGTGAAATTAACGGTTGCAGTATCAGTAATGCCGATAGAGGAAATGGTACCGCTTATGGTAATTAACTCGGCGGTGGTATTCGTTATTGTTGCAGAGTAGGTACCGTTTCCGGCGTCAGTGATAGTGCTAATGATTGCGTTACCGTTTTCTGATAGTACAACTGAATTCCCCCCTGTCGTGTAGGCGGTATTGGTATCATCCCGTGCTTGTACTGTGATGGTTGAGGTACTAATGCCATCAGCGGTAACGGTTGCTGGGGAGCTTGATATTGACGTGTTATCACCAGAGACAGCTGCGTAATATACTTGAACCTGTATGTAATCAACTAGAGTTCCAAAACCAATTCCGCCAGAAGTGCCCCTAAGTCGAAAATTGGCATCGGATAGTTCTGATTCGCTCCATGTATGGCCCCATGTGTCGGTGCTACCTCCAAGGTTGTTGGTACTGTAAAAGCAAATCAGAAGGCACGCCCAACCGGTTGTTTTTGTGTTGCTCCAGCTGGTACCTCCATCCCAGGAGAGACGGAAATCGATATCTGCTGTGCCAATAATAATGGCTGCTGCTTTTGCCTTAACGGTAACAACAACGCCCTTAATGTTAGCGCCGGCTGGTATACCGAAGTTGAAATCCAAATACTGTTGTGTTGAATTACCTGATCCTCTTGCATCGTTTCCATCATTTGCAAATACATTGTCAGGATTTGACCAGTTAGTCGCGCCAGAAGTGGTGGGGAAGTGTTGGCCGGTATCTGCGGCCACGGCAGATCCCACATATAGTAGGATGTAACAAAAAGCCAAAGCGAATATAAAGAAGGCAGGGGGGAGTCGAAATAGCTTATTCAGGAGTCACCTTTGAAAAAAGGAATAGACTATAATTTATAGAATGTTTTACCCTAAACGACAAGAAATTGACTGCTTATATTTGTTGTTGTTTTGATAATGAAAAATGAGGCTTTTTAGCTGATTATAGGTGTGATTAGAGATCTGATCGATACCCTGCTTGGAAAAGGTAATGGTTGGTCAAAGTGTTTTCAGGAAATGGGGTTAACACTATCATCACCAGTATGCATAGCACCGAAAGAAGAAATTCCCAAATCTTACGGTATTCGCTTGCTATGATTTATGTTACTAAGTGGGTTCGGCGCTGGTAGAAGCTGGGCGGTATTAACCGAAAATATTGCTATCAGGAGACCTTGGGCTTTATCGCTGGACAATGCGTTTACGGCAGCCCCCCAGGCATTGATTCAATTCATTTAGATTTAGCTGCTGTTTGTCCGCTTTGCCCATATTATGCTTACATAGGTAAGTAAAATCTTATCGCCTGAAATCTACAATAGGGAACAGGGAGAATGACAGAATCTAGTGATCCCTTTATGCCCGCAGTGTTTATGTTGCTGCCATTTGGGGTGTTAGCGCCAGGGACAAGTTTTTCACATACTAGATCTAGTACCTAATGAAAGAAAACCTCAACTTTTACAAAAAGCGGACATTTAAAAAAGTAGCATAACGCCTAGCCCTGGACCCTATGACCGTAAAACCGGGGAAATCTCAAAGTCTTTCTGACTTACCTTATTCCACTGGTTACGTAACCATAGTGTGTCTGCTTTATGTAAGCATAGTTTGTCCGCCATCTTTCCTTATTTGACGTTAACCCTTAGCGGACGTTCGAAGTGACTATTAAATAACCTTAAATTTATCGATAGCGGACATGTAGATTAGGCTTTTCGTGAACACGTGCGCTCAACTTATGCTTACAACAACAGGAGAGCTATTTTTCGAAAAGTAAGACATAAATGCTAGATACGCGTTTTTTTATCTTTTGAGCAGACTCAAGATCTAGCGTCTCAGCGGCTTTGAGAATGAGGCTTTGTACGGGTGATAGGAAAAAACTTTACTCCTAAATGATATGATGTATCATAACGTCAGTTGAGTCGCTAGTGATGCCAAGTCTGTTTCAAAGTGCAAAGTCAGGAGGTGAGTGTATGAGTCAGTTAAGCAAAATCATGGGTGCAGCAGAAGAGCAATGCAGACGCAACGGTGTGCGGCTGACCGAGAAGCGAAAGCACATTCTCTCTGGCTTGTTGAAATCAAATAGGGCGTTATCTGCCTATGAACTGATTGATTGCTGCAAAGGCACTCATGATAAATCGATGCCGGCTATGTCGGTGTATCGGATTCTTGAGTTCTTACAGGGTGAAGGTCTAGTCCATAAGCTTAATACGGCGAATAAATTTGTTGCTTGTTCCCACATCGCTTGCGACCACAAGCACGAAGTACCTCAATTTCTTATTTGTGATAACTGTCAAGCGGTCGAGGAAATAGGGATTAGCAAGTCGACAATTAGCTCGATAGAAAAAAGTGCTAATAAAGTTGGCTTTCATCTACTGAGCCCGCAACTGGAAATAAATTCAATTTGTTACGCCTGTTCAGACCTGGCGTCTTAGGAAATAAACATGTCACTACAGTCCATTGCCGACCGAGCAGCCATTAGCCTCTCGTTACTTTGTTCAATCCATTGCCTTATGCTGCCGGCAGCGCTTGTACTAATTCCGACACTGACATCGTTACCCATGGGAGAAGAAGCTTTTCATAAGTGGATGTTAGTAGCAGTTATTCCTGTGAGTATTTTTGCATTAGCAATGGGCTGCAAAAAGCATAAGTACTATCAACTGCTAACGTACGGATTGGTCGGAATAGGTATTTTGGTTATTGCAGCGTTACTTGGCCATGATCTCGTGGGAGAATCCGGAGAGAAAACCCTTACGATAATAGGGAGCTTAGTGGTGGTTTATGGGCACTATCGTAATCACAAGCTTTGTGTCCAGCATACCTGCGATTCAGAAAGCTGTTCCCAGTAACAAGCAATACGAAGGTCATTAACCATGTCACAACTTAAAAAACTCCCCGTTACCGTTCTCTCAGGATT
>CAJXZM010000144.1 GCA_913063125.1 uncultured Gammaproteobacteria bacterium
TCCCTAATTATAATCAATGACCATCGATCACCAATGACTTCCAATGTCTTTGCAAGTGGGCAGTCAGAGCGGTATTCAAATATGTTGATCATAAATAGTAGCCTTTGATGGGAAATTCCATATTAGTGTCTCATTGTGACTTGCAAAAGGCAAGTTACTGCTGTAGTTTGTAACTTGTGGAATGAAAGTCACTAATGAAACACCTACAAATCAACAGTAAATACACGAGGAAGACCTTATGAATATTACTTTTATAATTGGATTACTTATCGTTACTGCCATTGTTGGTGAGCTTAGGCACCAGCAACCTACACAAGAGCTGTAGTGTGGGTCAAGTTGCCCCTTAGTTGTTGTTGGGTAACGTAATAAACTGCCATGCGGGCAATTTGTTGCTAGAATAGATGCTTTCTAGTTAACGGCGACTCATTAAATGGCTACACGCTCGGAACAGCGCGAGAAAACACGACAGTCTATTCTTCACGCAGCATTAACGCTGAGTACGACGAAAGGCTTGCATGCGCTTAGTTTACGCGAGGTGACACGAGAAGCAGGAGTGGCTCCAGCGACGTTTTATCGCTATTTCAGAGACATGGATGAGTTGGGATTAACACTCGTTGACCAGGTGGGAATGAAGCTTCGCCATATGATGCGGCAAGCTCGTTCCAGAGTGCGCATGGAAGGTAGTATGGTGGCTACATCGATTGAAACTTTCATGTTGTTTCTAGACGAAAATCCTGAGTTATTTCAATTGCTAATGGGCGACCTTACAGGCGGGCCTAAAGCATTTCGAGCTGCAATTTTTGAAGAAAAACAACGTTTTGTCGATGATCTGGCAACGGATTTGACCAGTGATGTGCAAACTGTGGCGTTGCCAGAGCATTACCCCGTTATTGCTGAAATGATGATAAATTTGGTATTTCAAGGCGGTATTGAAGCTCTACACCTGCCTAAAAAAGATAAAAAGCAATTCGAGCAGAAGTTGGCGCTTCAGCTTAACCTTATTCTGGCAGGTAGCTCTGTGTTTGCTGGTAAACAAGAAGCCTAATGCCGTTAATGTAGTTAACGTATTTCCCGGTTTATTTCCCCGTCCCCCCTTATGTTTCTGCATTTCTAGTCCGTACAGACTAATAAGTCAGCTTTATTGGTTTATTGCTTTATTAAATCAAACGGCTGTTTTATATTGGGCCCCAAGATGATTGCCTTGATCTGTATTAAGTCGCTAAGTCTTAATATTACGGACAGTAGACCAAGTGTTAATAAGAAAAAAGCCTAAATGCGCGAAGGGATTATAATGATAAGCCTATTGAGAGGGATGTTAATAGTAATTGGGCTGATGTTGTCGGCGGCCTCTCATGGGCAACTTGCCCAGAATCTAACCATTGGTAATGCCAAAGCGCTTGCGCTGGCAAATGCGGTAACCGCCGATCCACCGGGTATTGATTCTATTCATTACAACCCTGCTGGGCTAACACGCTTAAAAGGCCAAAGGGTAAACCTTAAAATTGTGGCTGGTCAATTTACGATAAGCAGTGAGCTAACCCGGTCACAGGCGCTTAACGATATATTAGATGCTCGTATTGATAACGACCCCAGCAAACCATTTATTTATCAGGAAAACATCGAAGAAGGAGAGGCTGTTGCAGAGACTGTTTCAGTGATGTTGCCATTTTTTGGGCTAACGGAATTACCATTGCTATTGGCTCCGCTAGGGGGCTTTTCTATTTCAACACCTGACAATACCATGACCTTTGCCGATGCCGTATATGCCCCGATGATTGTGGGTTTTACCCGAGAGGAGGGTAGTAATGCCCGTTATGAAGGTAATGCCTTGGGTTTTACCCACCTGGCTTATTTTACACCCTCTATTGGCGTTAGGGTAACGGATACTCTCTCTGTGGGGGCGGGGATTATTTTTGGTTATACTGGGGTTGGTATGGACTTGGATATGCGGTTACCTCACTTGTTATTAGGCGCGGTTGAAGGGTTGTCCTCAAGTTGTGGTCAGGATAATGAGGCGCTTGCCAACAACATTGCCGTGAATTTATGCGAGGGCGGAATTGGTCCATTTGATGCTATTGGTAATTTGACCTTAGAAGTAGAGCAGGGGTTTAACCCGTCGATTAATATTGGTTTTTTATGGGAGCCCGTTGAATGGTTTACCTGGGGAGCTGTTTATCAAAGTGAAGCAAAAACGCAGCTGTCGGGTGATTTTGAATTCAACTTTGAGCAGAAGTGGGTTGATTTCTTTCAGGGGCTGAATGATGAGGGGACGTTGGTGGGGGCGTTAAGCAGTGCGGGGTTGCCTATTCCAAAAGGTGTTGCGGTTAATAGAGGGAAAGCGACGTTGGACTTTACGATTCCTGCTCACTTTTCAACAGGAATTAGTGTCCAGTTAACACCCAGATTTAAAACAAATATTGATGTTAAATGGACAGATACTGCTGCATGGGAAGAATTTAAAATTGAATTCGATTCCCCCGTTGACTTCTTACCGATACTCACATTCATTGCTCCGGAGCAGGTGACAGCAAATAGTATTAGTTTTCCTAGAGGGTATGAAAGTACCTGGAGTTGGGCGGTAGGATTTGAGTATCAATGGGATGATCGTCTGGCGCTACGCGCAGGTTATGAAGATCGTCCCAGTGCTATTCCTGAAGATAAAGCAGATTTGTTGGCACCTTTTGGTGCTGCGTTTTTAGTGGGTTTAGGTTTTTCTTATCAATGGGATAAAGACTCTGTGATTGATGCAGGGATGGGAATGCTGCGTTCTAGCGTGAATATTCCAAGTGAAAGCAGTACTAATTTAAATAGCCGAGACCCCAAAGATATAATTTATACCCCTTACAGCGGTTATGATGCGAAAACGAATATTACTGCATTTTTGTTTGAGTTTAGTTATATAACGGTTTTTTAATCAATGATCGGGGAGGGAAGTTCGATAAGCAGAGCTTCGTACGCTTGCAGCAATTGTTGTTGAATGTCTTTAATTTCTGAGGTGTTTTTTTCATATATCAAAACTTCAAGTTTTTTGCATAATTCAATTAACGGGTGAGCGCTTATATTGCTAGCAGCTCCCTTTAGAGAATGGTTCGCCTCAGATAGTCGTATGTAATCAATAGGGTTGTTGCAAGATGCTATGTTCTCTATGTCTTTACGTGATTCTAATCTAAATAACGCAATTATTTTGTTTAATCGTGTTTCATTCTGACGGAATCGTTGTAGCGCCTCCAGTTTATTCCAGGTGCATTCACTCGTGAGAACCATGTTGTCAACTAGGGTGGGAGCTGGATCGTCGCTGCTTATGTTCGTCTCTTTATTGTGGTTATGTGTTGTTTTATCATACCAATATTTTATTTTTTCTTCTAACTCTTCAATCGTCACAGGCTTAGCCAAATAGTCATTCATTCCTGCGGCAATGCATTTATCTTTGTCTCCTTGCATCGCATTTGCGGTCATTGCAATGATGGGGATATCTTTGTTGATTCCTGGTATTGCTCCGCTACGAATTTGTTTGGTAGTGCTGTAACCATCGAGTATGGGCATTTGGCAATCCATCAGGATTATATGATAAGGAGCCTCAGTTGGTGTTTTGCGAAGTGCAGCAATAGCTTCTTCTCCATCGTTTGCCGTGTCGGCGTTATAACCGGTATCCTCCAGCATGCCGAGAGCAACTTCAAGATTAACTCTGTTGTCATCGACAATTAGGATTCGTTTTTGTGATGTCTTTGTTTTTTTGATCTGGTTATTTGTGGTTAGCGATGTCTTCTTTTGTAGAGCTGTTTTGTGATCGAGAGAAAATGTTAGTGCTGCATGTAATTCTTTCGGGGTTACAGGTTTTGGAAAATGTGCATCAAAGCCCAATTCAGAGAAGTGGTTTACTTCGAAATCATCATTTACAGAGGGCATTAAAATAAGGTGAAGGTGGTCGTTATCTGTATTTTTACGAATATATTTTCCTAATTCTTCACCATTTTCGTTCGGCATGTGCATGTCAATAATGACGACAGAGAAAAGGTTTGAGTCTGCTGATAATAATTCGATAGCCTCAGAGGAACACGCTGCTTCCGTTACCGGTGCTCCCCAGAGTTGTAGTTGCCTGCGCAGTACTTCTCTGTTGGCAGTGTTGTCATCAACTATCAATGTCGGGGTGTTTACCAAACTGATTTCTGGAATGCAAAGTTGTTTACTGTTGCTTTTTTCTAAGGTGATTGAAAATGTGAAATTACTGCCCTTTCCGAATGTGCTCGTTGCTGCTATGGATCCATTCATTAGTTCACAAAGTTGTTTGGTAATGGCTAGTCCCAATCCTGTGCCACCATATTGTCTAGTGGTTGATGTATCTGCTTGGGTGAATGAGTCGAAAAGAGAAGAGATTTTTTCATTTGAAATACCAATTCCAGTATCAATGACTGAAACTGTCAATAAATGGTTGTTAATGTTATCGGTTAATGAGGCTTTAACAATTATTTCTCCCTCGCTGGTAAATTTTACGGCATTGCCAACGAGGTTATTTAAAATTTGACGGATTCTCCCTGGGTCCCCTCTAACCGTAGAGGTGGTTATTTGAGTGGCATCTAAAATAAGCTCTATATTTTTTTCTTGAGCTACATAAGCATTAATGGACATGAATTCGGAGAGTTGATTTAATATATCAAAATCTAGAATTTCTAAATCTAGTTTACCTGCTTCAATTTTTGAAAAATCCAATATGTCGTTGATAACGGTTAATAGCGCCTCGGCGCTTGACTTTGCCATGTGGGTGTAGCTTTGCTGTTTGTCGGTTAATGAGCTTCTTGTGAGCAGCCCAAGCATGCCCATGACGCCGTTCATAGGTGTGCGTATTTCATGGCTCATGCTGGCTAGAAAGTCCCCTTTTGCAAGGCTTGCCTGTTGAGCTTCAATGGTAAGTTTTTCTAGGCGAGTATTCATTTTTTGTGCTTTTTCTAATAATTCAGAGGTTTGAACATTTTTTTTGTGAAATATATTGGCCGATATGGCGAGATTTCCAATTTCATCCTTTCTGTTGATTCCTGGTATTTCATCTATAGGTTCGTCTTTTGATAGTTTTTTGAAAATAGCCGTAATCTTTCGAATAGGAATGATGGTTCTATAGATCAAAATTGCCGCGCAGAATAATATTAGTGACAGACTTAATAAAGACATAGTGTTCGTTTGACGTTGGATTTTTTTGGCTGTTTTTAACGTATTCTTATGGATTTCAATTTTCTTCTTTTCAATTGTTTTTCCGATTTTTTGAGTTAAATACAGTATTTCATTTGCGGATCCTGTCATAACGACATTGATTAGAAACACATAGCCTCGGGTTATTTGTGTGAATTTATTGAATTCTTGTTTTATATCTTGGATTCTTTTTTTTGTCTCTTTAAGGAAAGGTTTTTTAGAGGTTAGTTTCAGGGCATCAGATATGTGTATATTGAAGCTTTCTATGTGTTCGTAGTGGGGGGATATTGAATACTGTAGCAGACTTATTTTTGCGGATTTCGTTAATGAATTTATATTTTCAATTATAGAGCCGTCGTTTTTTTTCTGTGGAACGGGATTTATTTTGTTTTCCGGCAATGTGTCAATAATTAGCTGTTTGAATATGGAGTCCCTTCTTTTCTTGCCTTGAATGACGCTTTGAAAATTGCTGTTGTAATCATTGAGATGATTGCTCACTCTTTCAATAATATCGATGTAGTTTGTCGTTTCGTTGTTATCGTCGTTAAATGCCCGGAGGCGTTCAAGTTTGTCGTTAATGCTGGTTATATTTTTTTTGAAGTGATCTGCAGAGGCGCCTGTTTCAGTGTTTTTGTAGATAAGTACGTGCCGTTGTAGGTCGATGACATCTCGTTCAAACTTGTAAATGAGTTCTAGTTCAGAGGCAGAAGACTGAATCAATAGCTGGTTTTTTGCGAGTAATTCCTGGTGGGAATAGGATAGGAATATTTCAAAAACCCAAATCAGAATAAGACAGGAGAGAACAATTATTATTTGGGTTTGTAATGTACGAAACATAATTGACCTTACTCAGTATTATGCGCTGATGAATTCGTACCACTTTTGTAAGCTGTAATCATATGTATTCATTACAGTATTCCATACAGCAACGTTGCTTAGGCGCGTAGTGTAGCTACCACCTCTTCGGACTTCGCCTTGTTGAACTGAAATGTTGCCATCGGTACCTTTTAGCGCTTTTGCAGCCGGCTTTCCTTGGTACCAGTAATCCCATTCAGCACTGTCGAGATGCGCTTTAGACCGTTGGGGGTTGGATATATAGTATCCTTGGCGTGCAATGAATGCTCCAGGCCACCCAGAAAGCCACCAATTCATATAGTCATAAGCCGCATCCTTTTCCTTTCCCTGGGTTTCTGATGATAAACACATCACACCGTGCCATCCTCGATAGCCTTCTTTTGGAGCGGCATAGGCGACAGGGATATTTTGTCCATTGAGTGCAGATACTGCTGGTGAGAACATGCTCTCAATGATGACACGATTTGACGCCATAAATTCAATGGATTCTGGGACAGATGTCCAAAATCCGCTAAAGTGACCGCTTTTTTTAAAGTCGATAAGCAGGTTGAATAAAGTGTCCAATTCGCGTTTTGTGATCTGGCCAATATCGTCAAAAGTTACAAAGCCATTGGCTTGTGCTGAAAGTGCTAGATCAAAGAGGCCAATACTTGGCGCGTTAACAATGCCGACTTTTCCGGAGTATTTCTTGTTGAGCAGCCAGCCCCAGCTTTCTGTTTCGTAAGGTTTGCCTTTTGGAATGACTTTTGTGTTGTACCCAAAAGAATCTACGTTATGAACATAGGGTAAAAAGCTGATAGTATCGGAGTGAGCTTCTCCTAATTGTCCGTTATCTTGGATGTGAAGTAGCTTGTTTGGCGCATCCCCTGCACCAATTTTTGCGTTTGGCGTAAGTTGCCCTGTTTTGGTCAGAGAGTTAATTTCACTCCAGTGATGAATGCGTTTTTTTTCAATGGGTTGTATGGCTCCCGACCCCCATAAAACCCTCATACTATTTGACCATTGTTCGTATAGGTCAAAGGAGCCTGGCTGCATTGAGGCTTTTTGTAAAACGGAAGCGCTTCCTTTGGCTTCATACTCTATCTCAATACCGAGGTCTTCCATTGCTCGTTGTCGTAATTCTTCTTGAAGGGTTACGTGAGTTCCCAGTACGCGCAGTTTTGTTTTTGTGCGAGCAAAAACATAGGGTGCCTTTATAGATAAACCTACCCCTGCCCCTAGCGTTGCAATACCTTCTAAGGTTTTGCGTTTGTGTAGATCTACGGTGGTTGAATCGATAGTGCTTGGCGTATCTGAGGGGGGCTGCTTTTTCACGGTTTTGTCAATCCATTGAATTGATTGGAGGTATTATGTGAGTGTAGACGGCAGAATGTTTGTTGTCTTATTCTTGTTGGGCATAAAAAAGCCCAAGTAAAATCAATTACTCGGGCCTTTGTTGGTTCTATTTGGGTGTTGTGTGAGAAACTACGTATATTTTTTAATAAGACCCACTAACGATTGAATGGTGTTAAAGGGTACGTCGATGGAAAATTTATTGGATAGCCAGGCTGGTATGTTGCCGCCGGGCTCGATGTGGGCGCTATAAATAATATCAACGTTACCATTGTTTGTGGGGTTGAACTGCCAAGAACCCTTAACGGCTCCAACTCGCTCACAACCTTTCTTTGTAGGCGCTAAGCTATTGTCGGAATAAAACTCGATGGTGGCAGAGCTGTCATCATTGCGTGAAATGCAGTTTCGCACGGCTGAATCACGGTTTTTTACAGGCCAGGGGGCGTTTGCCACTGTGTGAGTGTAATAGTTATCGGCATCCTCTTTAATCAATTCTGCCGTTTTTACGCTATCAATCCACTTCGGGTGGTTTTTAATGTCTCGCTGCATCGCGATTAACGCATCCACAGTGGCTACAACGGTGGCTTCAACTTTGAACTCACGAAAGTCTGAACCGGCAACCTCACGAGTATAAGCCGCAACGCCTTTGCCTTCTTTTTCTAATTTCCAGTTATCGGAACTCATAACAACACTCTTTCTGTGGCTACTAAACATTGATTGGTGATTAGCAAAGATTATAGAGTTTTATGGTTTTGGGTACATGGTTCAAAAGGACTATTTGTGTGGGGGGATGGAATAGGTGCAAGTGGCGTGGGCAACCGGGCGTGGGTCATTATTACAGGTAATAGTGACCTCGCCAACAGCAAGTTGTTTACCCAATTTTAATAAGTTCGCTTTGGCTTTTAATACGCCGGGCTCTGGTTTTCGTAAGAAGTTGATATTCAGATTGGTGGTTACTGCTAAGGCAATGATACCGATGTGACCTAATATGACTGCGTACATGGCGGTGTCAACCAAGGCCATCATTGTGGGGCCAGAAATAGTACCGCCAGGGCGAATATCATGAGGTTTCGTTATTTGTTCCATCGTTAAATGGCCTGGGCCAATGTCCAAAATTTTGGAGGGTATTTTGGGAAAAACGGATTCAAGAAACGTTTGAAGCTCATCAGTGTTAACGACAGGGGACATAAATAATTTCCAATTTAATAAACGTATCAAATTTGTAGTTTAGATATATTACAAAGGTTTAAAGGGGGCTGTTATGTGGTGACATGTTTTAATACTGCCATGTAACTGTGGGCAATGTCAGTATTTTGATAGGCACCTTTATTACGCAAATTTTCATGAAATTCTTTTAGATGATAAATAGGCACAGAGGCCAATATGTGGTGTTCTAGATGAAAGTTGACCCGGTTGGGGGCAAAGAGTAGGCGTTCGATGACGTTTGCGTAGGTGGTGCGTGTATTCAATCGGGGGTCACTATCAAAAAGGTCTGGTACCGCAGCATGTTCCCCTATTTGGCGGATACGAAGGAACAGCATGTAAAAGGTTAAGTAGGCAATGACCCACAATAGATATAACCAGGGTGTTCCGAAAAGGGTTAATGTAACAAGTAATACAGCGTTAACGATAAGGCCATCTTGTAGTGTTGAATTTTCTCTTGAAACAACGGTCTCAGGATCTCGATTTGGTGAGTTCATCACGTTGCCTTTATTGTTATAGGCGGTAGTGATTAATCGTAGGGCAGTTTGCCCTGTGATATCGCGCCAAAATTTTCGTTTTAAGCTGGCGCGAGAAATTGGATAGTGTTGATAATTTACTAGATCAGGGTCTTCTTTTGTCCCGGCTTTTCGGTGATGAATCAGGTGTCCTTTGGCGTAACTGTTCATGTCTAAAAACAACGGGGCGGCGGTTAACCAGCGACCGATATTTTCGTTGAGTGTTTTATCTTTAAATAAGCAGCGGTGACCACATTCATGCATCAAAATACTTAAACCAAGCTGCCTTCCGGCTAATAACAATATGCTTATAAATATCGTTAATGGTGATGGGAATATGCCTGAAATGGCAAATGCTATAGCAATTAGTGACCAGTTTAGGGCGACAATTCGATAACCTGTAAGATTACTTTTTTTAGTAAAGAATGCTATTTCATCAGAAGTAAGTAGGTTTTTTATATCCATCGTGTTGCCTCTTTTAATCTCTTTGTTGTTTAGTGAGCTATTGTTGAAATAGACCTTCAATGTGTTGCTGCCATATTTTTCTTCCAGCATCGTCGTATTCCATCATGGCGTGGCAGAGTAATACGCGGTTTTTTGTGTCGCATAACTGGTCAGGTAGAAGTGGGTCTTTAGTGAGCATATGGATTGCACTACTACCCAATCGAAAGCTCTCGGTCATAGCGTCTTTTATTGGCATTTCTGTTAACTGTTGTTGGCTTATTGTTAATGCCTGAGCCATGGCGGGGAAGTGTTGGTTATAGGCGAGGGTATTTTCTGGTTCATCCCATAATGTTAACCATTGCTGGCTTAGTACAGCGTTTAACTTGTGAGAAGCAATCAGTGCCGCTTGATCTTCGAGGCCAAGTTGTTTCAGATGGGTTTCTAAGCAATGAAAAGGGTCGCTTAAGTTGTCGGGGCGAATCCAAAGGTTGTCAGGGCCGAGTCTAAACCCCCGTAAACGTAATGCCTTAATGGATCGCATACGTAAAGATCGGTCTGGGCTTTTGGGTAAATGGCAAAGCAGCCACTGGTCACGTTGCCAAGGTTTGACGCGACCTTCTGCTTTACGCCAGCCACCAACAAATTCACTGATAGGGTCAGATGAGGTACTTAACCGGTAATGGGATGTTTCTTTGGCTTGCCCTGTTGAGGGGGAATAGGCTGGAGCCGAGCTGCTCGAGTAAGGTTCGCTTTTTTCCAATATGCCAAGGTTCATTAGGCGATTAATGGCGACACGCATAGCATTACTGCTAAAACCGAATATTTCTCCGACCTCCAATAAAATTTGGTTGGGTAGTGGTGTTGCCCCAGCGATACGTAAAATATCGATAGTTATATTTTTAGGGGTCAATTGACGGCATTCGATAGGCATAGAGATTTGCAGCGATACCTGTAGTGATAGACAGTGATACCTCATGATTACATGAAATTGCAAACAATACAAATATATGTAATTCAGCGAAGGGTTTATGTGCGGAGGTGTTGATCTATGTAAGGTTCGGTGTTGTCTTGTTGAAGGGTTATAAGCGAATTTAAACGGTATCGGCAAGCGGTTGTAGTTGCTCGCAACTGACTTGCGTAGTGCGATTTCTGCCGCTGTTTTTTGAACGGTAAAGTGCCTCGTCAACGGTATTGATGAGTTGGTTGATTGTACTGTTGGGGGCAGGTATGACGCGGTAATAACCCGCTGATAAGGTAACAAACGGAGCGGTTTCTGAAGCTTTATGGGGTAATTCTAGCGCAGCAATCGAATCATGTACGTGGCGGGATAAATTGCTTTCTTCTTCTGGAGTGGAGTCAAACCATACCATTAGAAATTCTTCACCCCCCATTCTGGCGGCAAAATCGAGAGGTCGTTTACAGCAACTATTGAGGGCATCGCCAATGTTTTTTAAGCAATCGTCGCCTTTTAGGTGGCCATAGTGATCATTGTATAGTTTAAAGTGGTCAACATCGGCCAGAAGCAGCGACATCGGTTTTTGTTCACGTCTAGCATATTCCAATAGGAAACCGAGTTTCTTAATTGCTTCAGATCGATTAAATAGTCCAGTTAATCCATCTTTAATCGCCATATGTTGCACGATAGCATGTTGGATAAAACTGTTTCTAAATTGATATTCAATGGTGTAAGCCCCAACCATACCGCAAAACGAAATGGCCGTTACATAAAATACCTTAAGTGATGTATGTCGAGAATCGGGTAAAAAATAGATGCTGGCAATCCACATAGCGAGCATTGACATCAAAGGGCCAATGCAGGCAATTTGAAAGCGTAATCCAGCCATAAATAAGCTAATCATAATGACAATGAATATGCCTTCATAAGCAAAATTAAAACCGACACTTTGACTTGCGATATCTAGAGCAATATTGCCTAAAGTGATCCATAAGATAACAAGTACCGAGGTTGGTTGGATAAATCGGGTCATGGCAGGGATAAAATGAAAGCTAAAAACTAACAATAGCAACGGGATCGACATACCAATGCGTATGAAGTAATACAAACTTCTAATTTCATTTGGCATTCCTTGTATATCCATGGGGATCAGCAATAAAATTGTGATCATTCCTATGGCAATAGAAGCCCACTGTCGAACCTTGTTATTGGCTCTGTGTAAATCGCGATACTCTTCCTCTAAAGCAGGGGAGAATCGTAAGAAACGAAATCCTGAGCTAAGTTGTTGTTGATACGCGCTGATATCGTGAGAGTAGGTAGTCATCGGTTAAAGTATAATAGTCATTAAAATTTTATCTTGTGAATTTTTCACATTGTCAGGTATTACTGGGGTTTGTGGTGTGGCGTCGTTATAATCATGGTACAGGCCTTGAGGCTTTCACTGAAAGAACGGATTTTTTTGAGTTCATGTTAAAAAAATACCTGCATCATCACGCTATTGTTGCAACACACAGCCGTACGGAAATACGTAACCCGATGTTAAGAGTTACCTTGTCGTTGTTGCTTGCAGTGGTGGGTGGCTATATTGGGTATCGTGTAGTTAATAGGATATGGTTGAACCCTGTTAACGGTGGCCGTGTCGACCAGTCTTTTGATGCTTATGGATTGTTTTTATTATCGCCCCTTTGGATGGGGGCTATCTATATGATATATATGGCCTATTTGTTATTGTTTGCGTCCGCCCGAAGAGCCCGTAAAGGGTTTTTACATCCCATTGCTTTAAAGGTTTCGGGTATTTTGATTGTCCTGTTGGGCGTTTATGTGCTCATTAGGGGTAACATCCACGGCGCTTTTGTTGTCGCAGTAGGAGGTGCCTGTTTTGGCTTGGCCAGGGATAGAAAGGACTTTATTGTTAGCGATAGTGAGTGGCTTTGAATATCGTGACTTCATGGTCAATTTCGAAGTAGGATACGTGAATCCATTTAGAGGGTAAAGCATGTGTGGCTTGGCCTGCGAATTTAAACTTAATACGTTTAGGAAGGTTTTTGATTACTTAGACGTGTCTAGGGTCTAACAGATTTCTCTCTTCGCTGGTACCTTCGTTAGCAGTATCTGTCGCATCATAATAAATCACTTGATTGCGCCCATTATCTTTGGCTCTGTATAGGGCAGTATCAGCCATTTCGAGTAGAGTCTCTGGTTCAGCGTTAGCTTGAGGGATTATGGATATCGCGCCTATACTAATGGTGATACGAACGGCTTTGTCATCAACAACAAAATAGATATTTTCGACACTTTGCCTAACGTGTTCTGCAATATGTAAACTACCTTCTTGATCGGTATTCGGTAGTAACAAACAAAATTCTTCGCCGCCGTAGCGGGCGACTACGTCATTGTTTCGGTGGGTTTGTTGTCGAATAGTCGAGGCAACTTGCCGTAAACAATCATCACCAATTAGGTGACCGTACTCATCGTTAAAGTTCTTGAAATGGTCGATGTCGATAAGTAATAGACCAAGTGGTTCTTTTTCTCTGTAGGCTCGGCTGAACTCGCTGGATAATACTCTGTTAAGGTAGCGTCGATTGCGAATGCCAGTTAATCCGTCGGTAAGGGATAAATCTTCTAATTTTTTATTAACCTGTTCTAGTTCATTCGTCCGCTCTTTTACTCTGCGCTCTAAGGTCTCATTAGCCCTGCGTTGAATGCCTAGTGCGCTTGCTTGAGCCTCTCTTGCCTCTCGTTCATGTTCTAGTGCTTTGTCTTGGGCTTGGCGAGCGTTGCGTTCTTGCGTTAGCGCTTCAGATTGTGCAATTCGCGCCACTTTTTCCAGTTCCAATGAGTTCGCTTGTGCTTCGAAGCGCTTTTTCTTTTCGATGTTGAGTCGGTCAGCGAGGGCAAAGGACAGTAAAATAACTTCTAGAGCGGAACCTATTTGTGTTGCATTCTCGGTGATAAAGTTTCGAGGTAATAAACTCAATTTGTTAAATGCCAGAATAATCCCTCCAACCATTAATGAAAACCAGGCGATAGTGTAGTATTTTGCTGATGAATCTCCTTCGGCCCAGCGCATGGTCCCCGCGGATATTGCTGTGAAAATGGCAACAATAGCCAACGCTATTGACGTGATGATCATTGTTGAATAAGGGAGGACGGCAGTAAGAATAATACAGAGGATTGCGAGAAGGCAGAGAGCGTTAGTAAGTTTTTCGAGTAAAGGTTTTGTGGATTTTAATTGTAAGAAGTCTCGGGTGAAGAGGGCGCCAAACAATAAAGTGGCTAGCAAAAATACAATGATAGCTTGGTCGTTCCAGTTGGTTGCATTAGGCCATAAATATTGAAAGCTGATGCCATTTAAGCTGGCTAAAAAAAGTGCGGAAGATGCAACAAAACAAACGTAATATAAATAATTACTTTCACGAATAGATAAAAACACAAACAAATTATATAACACCATAACAAGCATAGTGCCGTAGTAAATACCTAAGCCTAGCAATTCTCGCTGTGTGTTTTCGATAAATCTTTTGGTTTTCCACAATGTTAAGGGGATTTGCATAGAGCTACTGGTTGTTACTTGTAAGTAAAAACCAATGGTTTGATTAGGCTGCCATTTTATAGGAACAATAAAGTTACGGTGATCTAAAGGGCGACTATGAAAGGGGCGTTTGTCGCCCAGAGTGATTTTTTCAGGAGCCGCATCGTCAGTCAATAAATAGAGAATGGCGTGATCTAATACGGCATAGGCAATTTCTAAATATCGCTCATCATGGGTATTGTTGGGGTTGGTAATATCAACTCGTATCCAGTAGGTTGATGATGTGTAGCCAAAATTAATGGTCTCACTGGACTCGGTGTTGCTTTGCCACAATTCGTTGGAAGATGGTGATAGTAGGTCATGCAAATCAAGCTGGTTAGAGGGGTCTTCCAAATATTCGATATAAGGGGTGAGAAGATACTCCTCTTGATTGGGTGACAGTGGTAACGTGCCGATGGCAACGCAGGAGCCACAAAGCAATAGATAAAATGGCAATGTAAGAAGTAGTGCAAAATAGTTAGCTAGACCATATAGGGGACATGATCTAGATGGGTTCTCTGACGTATATTTTATAGTAGGTAGCCTGCTCAAGAAAGTTGACTGAAGTTGGCCCAGCTTTGTTTGAGTATAGTGGGAATTCAGCGGCTTGCGTTCTTTTGCTAACGGGGGGGGTGAGGTGGGGTTTGGCTAAGACGTGAACTCTTTTGCCGGAAAGGTGTAACATAGAATACGATTGCGGCCGCTATTTTTGGATTCGTACAGGATATCATCTGATTTTTGAATGAATACAGATGATGTAAGTGTCTCGGAAGGAATGCCTGTGGCCATACCGCCAGACAGCGTAACGTATTCAGAAACCTTGGATTTTTCGTGAAGGATATTTAGCTGTTGAATATTGTTTGATATCAGATAGCTTAAGCGGGCCATTTCTTCTGGTTTTGTATCAAACCAAACCAATATAAATTCTTCCCCGCCATAGCGGCCTGCAAAATCCAATGAGCGCCGACAGCCTTTGGATAGCGCTTTTGCGACTTCAATCAAGCAAGTATCTCCCTGGACGTGGCCGTAGGTGTCGTTGTAGCGCTTAAAATAATCCACATCTAACAGCACCATAGTGATAAATTTTTGTTCGCGAAAAGCGTGATCTATAATGATTTCAAGCTGGTGATTAATTGCACCCCGATTAAGTAAGTTGGTTAAAGGGTCAATTTTAGCGGCAGAGCGTAATGCGCCTTTTTGAAGGAAACCTAATCGGGATTGGAATTCCAGGGTGTAAGCTGCAGCCCCTCCGACTAAACAGCTACCAAAGATAAAAATTAACTCATGCATTAACAATGGATGTTGAGGCATGTACAAGGTGGCGAGCAAGCAATAGCTTAGAAATAGTAGGCAGGCACAGGCTAAGGATAGTCGGAATCCCATGCCGGCGAGTAAGAAGCCCACAAAGATGACTAGAATAAGGCCCTCGTAGGGAAGGTGTTGGCCGAGTTTATTAGCGTATGCAACGCATAGATTAGTTGATAATCCAGTAAATAGGACCATGCCGAATGCGAGGGTCTGAAAGTGTCTTTGAAAGATGGGAATATAGGTACATACATAAGACACCACCAGTAACGGTAGCATAATAGCAATGCGTAATAAGCTATAAAATTCTTGAGGTTTTCCTGACAACACGCTGAAATCAAAAGGAATAAGTAGCAGCATTAACACTGCAGCCACCCACAGCGCAGTTCTTTGTTTGGCGATGTTGCGCTCTAAATACTGGGAGGTATATTCTGCCTCCATGTCGGGGGGAAAGGAAAGGTTTTTAAAGCCTGCATCCATTTGCCGCCGATACTTCTGTAGATCCTGCTCAAAGTCGGCCATAAAAATACGTTAATAATC
>CAJXZM010000145.1 GCA_913063125.1 uncultured Gammaproteobacteria bacterium
CACCCTGTTCAAGCAAGTGATAAGGAAGGTCGTTTTCTACGCTATTCATCGCAGTATAGAAATTGGATTACCCTTGATGGGACCGCAGGGCCAACAGGAATATCTGGATTTCCCGCTGAACCAGATCGCTATCATTTATATGTTGCGTTAATTTGCCCTTGGGCAAGCCGAACTTTAATGGCTCGCAAACTCAAGAAACTCGAAAATATTATTTCAATTAGCGTAGTTGAGCCTTTTTTAGGAGCGAAGAGTTGGGCATTTGGTGGCTATTTAGCTGCAGACCATGAACCGTTTTACGGCTATCGTTATCTTCATGAACTATATTCGCATGCTGACTCAGACTATACAGGGCAAGTGACTGTTCCCGTTCTTTGGGACAAAAAACAACAAACTATCGTGAACAATGAATCTGCTGATATTATCCGAATGCTTAATAATGGATTTGGGGATTTAGCTGATAATACCATCGACCTATACCCTGAATTTTTACAATTAGAAATTGATCATATCAATGATTATTTATATGACCGTTTTAACAACGGCGTTTATCAGGCAGGTTTTGCTACTAATCAATCAGCGTATGAAGAGGCTGTTAATAAGGTTTTTGAAAGTCTAGAGTATTTAGAGCGACATATGAAAAACCGAATGTATTTAGTAGGAGATCAATTAACAGAGGCTGATATTAGAGTTTTTGTAACTCTGATTCGTTTTGATGTTGCTTATTATGGTCTATTTAAAACGAATCTTGCACAAGTGCAAGATTTTACAAGAGTGCTGGCGTATATGAAGAGAATTTATAACTATTCAGAAATCTCTGACACGGTAAATTTTGACCATATTAAGCAAGGATACTATTCGATGAAAGCCTTAAACCCACAAGGTATCGTACCAAAGGGACCTGATTTGTCTTACTTAAATTTGTGAGGGGCTTACAATGACTATTAAAGGAGGTATTAACCACATTACCCTACGCGTTCAAAACCTTCAGCGAGCCGAAAAATTCTATTCTGGCATATTAGGTTTGAAACGCGTGGGACATCGCCGTGGCATAAATTTCTATAGTAGCGGCCTCTATAATCATGAACTGGCCTTAGTTGAAGACCCAGGTCTCACGTTAGCGGATATTCAACAAAGTGGGCTAGCCCACTTTGCATTTAATATTGAAGGTACGCAGGCTCTTAAAATGATGTATCAGGAGTTATTAGATGCAGAATACCCTGTTAGCACAGGTGTTGATCACAATATATCTCACTCTTTTTATACTCGTGATATGGACGGGTATCTCATCGAACTAACAACAGACTGTGCATCTCATGAGTGGGAGACAAACCCCAATGCCTTTAAGTTGGATAAACCACTACAGCTTTGAACTTATTATGTGCTTGCATAGCTTATATTTGTGTTATCGATAAGCGAGGATATTTTTGTATCGTTCTAGTATCATCTTACACTTTCAAGCAATGCATACATTTTTTACTTTCCCTTTTGGGCAATACTTTGTAAGCGCCAAGCCAAGCCCATCTATTAAAATCGCCTAGGCCTCGTTAATCTTCTCTCTTGACGCTCTTTACAAAGGGGGTATGGTTGTTCATAAGCTCACCAAAGAGACAAAATATGAAATCTGCAGTATTAGTATTAGATGTTCAATCTAAGATGTTCACTGATCAACCTCGCCCATTTGAAGCTGATGAAATAGTGAATAGAATAAACAGTGTAACAGCTCGGGCAAGAAATACTGGCGCCCCTGTATTTTTTATCCAGACTGAAGTACCGGGCTATTTGGATTTTGGCAGCGAAGGCTGGAGTCTGGAGGAAAATTTAGTAGTTGAAGAGAGTGATCTTCGTTTGCGTAAAACGGCTGGTGATTCTTTCTTCCGAACGGAGCTTCAAGACATACTAAAGTCACTCGAAATTAGCGATTTAGTAATCTGTGGTTATGCTTCTGAGCTTTGTGTTGATAATACTACCCGTCGTGCTACCGGTTTGGGGTACACAGTTCAGCTCGTATCTGATGCACATACGACTCATGATAAAGAGCACTTAACAGCGGGTAAAATCCGAGAACACCACAATATCACCCTGTCAATGGGGCCGACTATTACGGCTATTCAATCTGAAAATGTTGAGATACATTGCTAACAAGGCATTGCAGCGGATAGAGTAAACTCCGCAAAATGGGTCTGCGAATTGCTGCCTATTTTGTCGGGACGACGACCGTAGCCGTCTTTATCGGTGTTGCGCTCGCAATGTTCGTCGAGCCAGGACAGTATATTGATCCACAAATGCTTAATACCACGCTCTCCTATATCGATGTAGTAGACGTGGGAAAAAAGCTGGAAACGTTAACGCTTCATGACCGGATTGTCGGGTTAATACCGGTTAACCCGCTAAGTGCAGCGCTTGATGAAAGCATGCTTCAGATCGTGGTGTTTGCAATTCTTATGGGGGTTGCTCTTGCGTCCATTGACTCGGTTCGTGCGAAACCTTTGCTTGATATTTCCAAGTCTGTTCAGGAGCTGTCAATGAAAATTGTTAGCTGGGCTATGGTCATTGCACCCCTGGCAGTATTGGGCTTGTTAGCTCAAATTACTATGCAGGTAGGCATTGATGCACTGGTTGGTATGTCTGTTTATGTGGGTACCGTTTTGGCGGGATTGGGATTGTTATTGGTTTTTTATCTGACCATCGCGTTTACGGTGGGTGGTATTAAGCCTTCAGTCTTTTTATCTCAGATAAGAGAAGTTCAGTTGCTTGCGTTTTCGACGTCTAGCTCAGCAGCAGTAATGCCGCTTTCCATAAAGACCGCAGAGGAAAAGCTGAGTATTCAATCTTCAACGACGGATTTTATTGTGCCCTTGGGAGCGACCATTAATATGGACGGTACTGCACTCTATCAGGTGGTGGCTGCCGTTTTCTTAACACAAGTTTTTGGCGTGGATCTTTCTTCTGGAGAGCTTTTGCTGCTAATCACAACAACGATAGGTGCTTCGATAGGGTCACCTAGTACGCCGGGGGTTGGTATCGTTATTTTTGGTACGATTCTCACAAACATTGGTGTACCAGCTAGCGGGATCGCGTTAATTATTGGCGTGGATCGAATTCTTGATATGTCACGTACTGCGATCAATGTGAAAGGCGATTTAACCGCCTGCATCGTTATGGACAAATGGCTTCCATCTGAAGCTATCCTTTCGGAGGTCAATCAAGTTGAAGAACAATGAGTTGCCAGATAAGTGCATAACAGCATTAAGGATTCCATGACTTACATCGCTCTATGATCCTATCGTTAGGTGGACAACCAGAGAGTCACGAGTTAAAGGCGCTCTGATAGAGCAAGCGGGGTTGAAGAAAGGTGCTTAACTGGGTGCACAGGAAAGTTTGACCACCTCACATCCTCAAAGATTCTGTATCCAAATCTATACTTGAGCGGTATAAATGTCTATATAGCCCCCCTGCAAAACAGAACTAGCAGAAGTGAAGGGAGAGCAGCGCAAAGAATTGGGTTTGATGGACGGCGCTGACAATGCGGTTGTGCTTGCGGATGTGGCTCAATCTGTACTGGTAAGCATTCGTTCTAAAGCCGAGCAATATGTTCGAGTTAAATTAGCCACGCGTATATTACGTGATGAGATCGAAAGCTACCGCCAACAGCATCAAGGGCCGTTATTGGACCGCGCCAGTTAGTACTTCGCCGTGCTTACTCAAGGGTCGTTTAGTGGATTACGTGCTGACTTCGATGAAAGTGATGAGCCAGTACTTGTCGGAGTGAGGCCCGATGATGAGCGGGTCTATGTTGAAGGTATGAGCTCCGGTACTCGGGATCAATTATATTTGGCCTTACGCTTTGCCTCTCTGGAAAAGTACATGGACAGCGCCGGACCCATGCCGTTTATTGTAGATGACATATTGGTGCATTTTGATGATGAGCGGTCTAAAGCTACATTGGGTTTGCTTGCGGAGTTAGCTAAGAAAACACAAGTGATTATGTTTACGCATCATCAGCGCTTAGTTGAACAGACGCAAAGGCTAGATGAGGGGGGTAAGTATTCATGAACTTTAAGGACAATAACGGGTTTTTTGATTAGTAGTGATACCCCTCGTCACTACACTCTGGGGTAGTGACGAGGGGGCGCGAACCTTGCCAACACTGGGCTAAATAAACTTTCCTACAGTGATGTACCCGTTACGCTAGATTATTCACACGAATGATGGAATACTCTCCCTACCTACTGTAGCTATTGCAGACTCAATAGCACCCCGGCGGGTTCACAGCCAAAAACGCACTTATACAGTAGTATAAGGTTCATTCATTAACAGAGGAGGGTTGCTTGGTAATCAAAGAGCAGTAACACGTCTGAGGCGTTAAAACGAATCAGGATTACACTTTACGGTTGGTCTTGATGGTTGTGCCGTTACTCAGGTTTTATGGGAGTGGTGTCCCGTGACGTTCGATAAGCAGCACTATCGCTTATCTCTCTATTGGTTAAAGCCAATAGACAGTCATTAACACTAACCAAACGTATCAACACCATTATGTTTCTCAGCTCATGCGACTGTTCTGACCGGTTATGCAACCGGTTCAACTAGTGCGTAAAAAGCTAGTGACTGTGCTAAACGGTCATTCAATCACCCGAAACATTAAAGAAACCTGACCTTAATGCAGAGAGAGACACCACAACAGAGGCCAACAGCTTTTGAGGAATGAATTTCCATTATTCCGATAAAACCATTATAAAAACATAAGGTTGCGGAGTATGCGGATAGGTAAATACGACCGGTCTGACCGGTCGCCTGTCTGATATAACCAGACGCACCTAAAGCCGGTGACTGTGTAGACCGGTCGGTGACAAATAAGGTGCCGGACAAAGTTGGCTGAAATCTCCTTTTGTATTATCGTTTCTACCGAGTGACTTATCGTTGATTTTTTGGCCTAATATTCCCCGTTATATTTACAGCTAATTTTATTTTCATATTGGAAAACATTCAAAAAACTCGCTGAGTTTATTGTAAATATCCCCTCTAATGTTCCTTCGTGCTTGTACCATTGTTCGTAGCAAAAAGGCCAGCACATTGCTGAAATAAGCCCTATCAACAAGAGGGCGCGCAATGAAAGAACTTAACTATCAGCTTAAAAATTTGTGTACACGCAATCCCGATGGAAGCCACAACACCCAGGCTGACCGCCAACTGTTATTACAAGCGATGGCTAACCAATTATTTAAGTTGGGCTATCGTCGTATGGAAGCAAAATCACTCAAACCCAAGCATATTGATGCGCTGGTCGCGCACTATCTGGAAGAAGGGCTTTCATCGGGTACGATAAAAAATAGGCTATCTATATTGCGCTGGTGGGCTGAAAAAATCGGTAAACAAAATGTGGTTGCTAAAGATAACGCCTACTACGGTATTGCCGAACGAGTGTTTGTGACCAATATCTCCAAAGCCCGTGATCTCGATTCTGAGCTATTAGAAAAAATCACTGACCCACATATAAAAATCAGCCTTGAATTACAAAAAGCGTTTGGCCTTCGCCGTGAAGAGGCGATTAAATTCAGCCCGGACTACGCGGATAAAGGCAGTTATATCCATCTTAAATCAAGCTGGTGCAAAGGGGGCAAAGCGCGTGATATTCCGATTAGAACGGATGAGCAACGTGAACTTGTGAAACGTGCGCACCTTATTGCGGGTAAAGGCTCGCTGATTCCCTCCCACCTGATGTACGTGCAACAACTCCGCTTGTACGAAAAATTAACCGATACTGCGGGTTTGTCCAAATTACACGGCTTGCGTCATCGTTATGCCCAGGAACGCTATCGAGAATTGACCGGCTGGCCTGCGCCCGCCTGCGGTGGGCCAAGCCATAAAGAGCTGGAAGAAAACGAGCGCCTCAATGACAGGGTGGCTCGCTTTGCCATCTCGCAGGAGCTGGGTCACGAGCGCGAACAAATTACTGCGGTGTATTTAGGCAGGTAATGAAGTCACCCGGATAGTAAAAATTCACTGTGGCTATTGCAGTTTCAATAGCACCCGACAGGTCGCAGCCTGTCATTTGAACGGTACGACCTATAACACACCAGACCTCCGTCTTAGTGTTACCGGTTGCTACCACCCCAGCGGGAGAAATGATTTTCCGTTGGGATGTCTTTCTCTTTTTTATTTTGATGATGAGGAGAAAGATCATGGAGTATCTGGAAATGCGCGGTGCAGTCAAGCTGAAAGCGGATGCCGATAAAGTCGTATTAGGTTCTGTTTTGAATATGCTAAAAGAAACAGAGTTTGTTGATACGGGTTATATGGATATTTCGCTCGAAGGCCAAACGCTCCGGATTCATGCCGAAGGTACGATCTCGGAGAGTTATAGCATCAGAGCATTATTACTCAAGCTGCAAGCTCAGTTGACAGACACGTCGATGATAGGTGTAACAAGCGTACGGTGGGAAACCCTCGTGGTACTTAAGCACTGGGAGCCACTATCGGCTATTCGACTACAACCTTTAAATCAACTGGCTTTTGCCCAGTAACCCCCAACACAGGCCTGACTCCGGTTAGGCCTGTGTTATTTTTTTAAAAAAACTACCACTTAACGGTCTTTGTCGTCCGAACCATTGTTACCCCATAAACTAATTCGGTTCCGTTAGCCTGTCGATTCAGATTAATTATTCGATGGGTAAAATAGGATGAAACGAAAACCATTAACCCTAACCACGCTGATGGTGTTGGGTGTCTCATCACTCTCACTGGCAGCGGAAATCAGCTCGGTGATACCAGAAAGCCGCTATGTGTCGGTGCAGGTGGGGGCAACACCAGTACAGCTCAATTTACTGGAATCTATTATCTCAATTCATATCCCCAAACAGCTAGAAACCATAGGGGAGGCGCTGGCGTATCTGCTCCACCCCTACGGTTTACGATTGCTCAACACGGAGGAGGCATTGCCTGAGCAAGCGCTTTTATTGTCGCTGGCGTTACCTGATCCTCACCGAACACTTGACCCGATCACACTTCTTGACGCGCTTAAGCTGCTAGGTGGCGAAAGTTTTGAGGTGACGATTAACCCAGTCACACGAATCGTTTCCTACGCCTTGAAAAAAGACTACAAGCAGTTTGTTAGCGAGGCAGAGATTAAACAAGCCGTAAAAAATTGGACGCAGAAAAAAGAAACAGTGAGCCACTATGGGCCGGTAAATAAAGGGGAAAGTCTCAGCGGCATTGTCACGGTTTCTGGCTTGAAGGGGATGACATTAGATCAACGTATGGTGCAAGTGTTTCAAGCCAATCCCAATGCTTTTCTTAACAATATGAATGCCCTAAAAAAAGGTGTGATGTTGAATCTCACACTTCAAAACCCTACCACTCTATCGACGAGTTCGGCCAGTAGAATCGTGGATAAACATCACCGTTTATGGCTTGAAAAAAGGTGATGCCATGAAAGTTAGAAATCAATTTGTGAGTCTTATTGTTTTATTGATTGGGATAGTGGCGCTGGTCAGTGTTAGTTATTCTGAAGCAGCCGAGAATCAAAAAACCACTCCACAAACCCCCGTGCGAGAAACCCCGGTGTCGCAAACACAGATCATTCAGCAGGATGCTGCACGTTGGACGCTGGATATTAGCGAGTACCAACGATACCTTGATTTAATCCGTGGGCCATTGGGTAAATGGAACCCTACGATTGACCCTTTAATGGCCTTGGGTATGTTCGCTGACACCCAACAGCAATCACAACGCTATGCCGAGCGTTACGCACAGCAGGAATTTGAATTAACCGAGCGGGTACTGCATTTCCAAAAAGCTTACCGTGCTGCCTTTGAGCGCTTATACCCCAATGTAGGCGTGTTGGATCAGCGCTTGTTAGCGCCTTACTACGCGCACCAACAACAAAAATCAGCTTCCAAAGCGGCTAAAAAGTTAGCGCAACGGCGCTTTGTTGAGGGTGATCGTTTGCTGGTGTTTGTCGCTGATTCTTGCAAGGAGTGTTTTGCCACCATTCGCCGGTTGATGAGCTTATTGTCAGGATTAAAAAACAGCGGTGTCGATATTTATGTACGCGATGCCAAGGATGATGCAACGGTAAGCGGGTGGGCAAAAGAACAGGGCATACAAACCGAATGGCTAAATAAACAAACACTGACGCTAAACCGTGATGAAGGTTTATACCATCGTTTGAATAGCCGATCCTCAAACGTCAATCATGCAACGGTTCCTGTTTTTTTAAAGCGCAATCAACAGTTTTTCCAACTAAAAACGGAGGATTTAGGTTTATGAAATCTTACTGTCTTTATCAATGCCTGGCCGGATTGGTTGTCATGCAACCCGTTAACGAAGCGGCATTGGAATCACTACCTGTTGCCTACCATGTTGTGGCGAAAGCCTATCGGGTGCCGGTTGATATTCTTTATGCAGTTGCCTTAACTGAAAGTGGGCGGCGTTATGACGCATCAGCATTGCCTTGGCCCTGGGCATTAAATATTGAAGGGCGTAGCGTTTATTGTCAGTCGAAAAGCGAAGCGTTACGGCATATCCATCAAGCCATTCAACAACAACGCTCTATTGACATTGGACTAATGCAAATCAGTTGGCGTTGGCAGCAGCAGCGGTTCACGGATGCAGAACAAGCCCTGATACCGTTACAAAACTTAAAAGCAGGCGCTGCCATTTTGCGGGAGCAATTTGAAAACACACAGGATTGGTGGCAAGCAGTCGGGCGTTATCACGATCCGGGACAAGACCCACAATCCCTTGAAAGCGCCAAGCACTATCGCGCCAAAGTCAGGAAAAATTGGACGGTGGCGTTTTGATGATAAACGTAAGCCAGGGTTTATTAAATCAACTATTCATAATTGCCATGTTACTGACGGTTATTCCTGTCAGCGAAGCCTTAACCGTTATTTATGATTCGGGTAATACCCAACCCATCAGCGGGTATTTACCCCAACGGTTTGAGCAGGAAAACACTAAACAATCGCGCCAATCCGTCCTCTTAAACAAACAAAAATTATCGGCCTATGTTTTGCCAATCACAACACCTTCCCTGTCGCCGGGGGTAGTAACGGCCAGCCCCAAAGCATTACGTTATTTGCAACAGCCACTCTTTCTAGTGGGTTCTGATTCGCGCTCAAAAAAATGGTTAATCGAAAGGCGTGAGCAATTGATGGAATTAGGTGCGGTTGGTTTATTGATTCAGGCTAAGGACAAAAAGGATATTGAAGCAATGCTTATTCTCGCTCAAGGCTTACGTTTAGTGCCTGCCTCGGCAGAGGGTTTTGCGGCTGGGTTGGGCTTAACACATTACCCCATACTGCTGTCGAATCAGGGGTGGGAGCAGTGACGGATCGCTACGAAGTTGAAGTGCTGTTACGGCCTCCGGTCGAGCTGGCTTCGGCAGCGGTGGCACTGTGTTCTGCTGGGGTGGTATTGAAAGCACCACACATCATGATGATGACACCCACCGTTGCGCTGTTCAGCGCCGCTTGTCTGAGTGGTTTGGGGTTATGGCGAGGCTGTCAGGCGTGGCGAGTATTACGCTACCAGCGCCATCTTAAACGTACGCCCCGTTATGTGTTATCGGCGACTAAAATACCCATCAGTCAATCGGTACTATTTTTAGGTCGTGGTTTTCGATGGAATCAAACCCACACGGAACGGCTGTATGCAGCGCGTGATAAACGAGCTGAACGTTACCTGCAAGTGAGTGCCTTGTCGCAGTGGATACGCCGAAAGGAGCTGGATTGGGAGCATACTCTGGGTCTAAAAAAGTTAATGCAATGGACGGCGACAGATTCCGCCCTGAATCCCGTTCGTCCACCACCGGCGGTGGGGGGCGATGCCGTGATACACGGTGTCGGGATCGGGGCGGAAACCAATGCGGTAATGCCGCTGAGTGATCGGGTAGGGCATATGGTGGTGGTTGCCCGTACCCGCCACGGTAAAACACGGTTGGCGGAAATTCTAACCACCCAAGATATCCGACGGGGTAATAACTGCGTGATCGTGCTCGACCCTAAAGGCGATGCGGATTATTTAAAGCGTATTTATATCGAAACTCAACGAGCAGGCCGCAAACTTATTGTCTTTCACTTGGGCTACCCAGAACTAAGCGCCCGCTACAACGCTATTGGTTCATTTTCCCGTATTACTGAGGTCGCTAGCCGTATTGCCAGTCAATTACCGTCAGAGGGGGATGCAGCGGCTTTTAAAGAATTTATCTGGCTGTTTGTCAATATTATTTCGGTCGCCTTGGATGCACTGGACATTAAACCTGACTTCCCCAAAATTCGCCGCTACCTGAGTGATATTGACCCCTTGTTGATCCAGTATGGAAGGCACTGGTTAAACGAGCATGGCAGTGAAAGTTGGGAGGATGAGTTAGAGGCGGTGCGTGATGCCATGAATGTTAAATCACTGCCCCGCGTCGAACAGGGTAAAGACCCCGATGCTATTGCCTTGGTGAGATACCTGAAAACTCAGGGTGAGTTAGATCAAGTGCTAGAAGGGCTTGTTTCGGTGTTTCGCTACGACCGTGAATATTTTCAGAAGATCACCATTGCGGCCAAGCCGTTTTTAGAAAAACTCACCACCGGTAAAATCAACGCCATTCTAGCCCCTGATGTTCATGATATGGAAGATTCCCGACCACAATTGGAATGGGCGGAGGCTATTCGTACAGAAGCCGTGGTCTATGTCGGCCTGGATGCGTTGACCGACGCAGAAGTGGCCAGTGCGGTGGGTGCCTCCATGTTCAGTGATTTAACCAGCCTAGCAGGCCATATTTACAAACACGGTATTGGCAAAGAAGGGGCGAATGGTCAGCCGTCCAAAAAACAAAAAGCACCCACTGTGGTGATTCACGGGGATGAATTTTCCGATTTAATTGGGCCGCAATTTAAAACCCTGATTAATAAAAGCGGGGGCGCGGGATATGAACTGAATCTTTATACCCAAACCTGGAGTGACCCCATTGCCGAACTCGGCAGTGAAGCGAAAGCGGGGCAGATCGCGGGCAATATCGGCACCATGATTATTATGGGCGTGAAAGAAATTTCGACCTGTGAAATGTTTACCAAGCAATTACCCGAAGTCAGTGTCAGTGAAATAATGGCAGTGTCCGGTGTGATTGATGGCACCGAGGCCAATGGTAGCTTTGGTTTTACCTCGAACAATGAAGATCGTATCAGCGTCAGCCGAGTGCCGATGATCTCACCGGCTGATATTGTTGCACTGCCCAAAGGCCAAGCCTTTGTATTACTCAGAGGCAGCGAGCTGTGGAAAATTCGTATCCCCATGCCCTCCAAAGTTGATGATCAGGAACTGCCCGATGACTTGGGCAGTATGCTGCATCAAATGCGGCAGAACTACAGCTCGGTGATGGATTGGCCGAGCTACCATCGTCGATAGGTCATAGTCGCAATTTCAGGGCTGGTAACTACTCATCGAAAGGGGCAGTCTAAGTAATGCCAAAACAGCAACAAACCCCCGTACCCAGAAGAAAAGAACTGGGCTTAATCGGCAAATTATTATCGGCTACAGTGCAATTAGCTGCATGGTTGATCATTAGTTTATTGCTTTCAATTATCATCGAGTGGATTGGCATCAACCGGCTTTGGGCAGAACAAGGTTCGAATCACGCTAAAACCGTACTCGCTATGGATCAGCGCTATCTGAATCAGTCATTGAAGAACGAATCACTGGTTATCAAAGGTCAAGTCATTAGCGCGACAGCGACAGCGGTAAACTGGATAGCACAACAATCATGGTTAACTACGCTAAGTACCGGAACACCCATATCCAAGGTATCGATGGGTAGCGTGGACGCTATTCAGAAGTGGATTCACGGATTGTCTGACCGCTATCAGGATTATTGGCAGGCTGCCAATTACGTGGCACAAACTTTTGTGGTTCGTTTAGCGTTGATATTTTTCTCGCTACCTATTTTTTTATTTGCAGGCGTCGTCGGCGCTGTTGATGGCTTGGTCGAGCGGGATCTTCGGCGCTGGGGAGGAGGACGGGAAAGCAGCAATGTGTTCAATCTGGCCAAAAAATCCATTACCCCAGCCTTTGTTCTTGCCTGTGTGGTTTATATCAGTTTGCCGTACAGCGTGAATCCGGTCATTGTCATTTTTCCGTTTGCCATCGCCTTGGCTTTGGCGGTTCGTATTAGTTTTGAGCGGTTAAAGAAATATTTCTAGCCGTTCACAATCTAACGTTTTACTCATATGGTTTCTAATGATTCAGAGAGTTTATCGACAATTTTATTGAGTATCTGATGATTGCTATGGGGGGTTTTTTTGTGAATGTTGTCGATGTCGTCGAGTAATAAAGATCCATACCATGTATTAAAGTCTCATACTGAGTAATAAAGTTACATACTTAATACACTAGAGAACTCAACCCCCCCTCGTGTCATAAAGAGGTCGTCTTATAGAACTACGATTTAGGAGGTCGAGGCTAACAAACAATTGTCCTGAATGTTAGGTTCACCCTAGGCTGGGTTGTTGTTTTCGTTGGCGGTAAACGATGCAACCAATAGGTTTGTGTTGTGCCTTTCATGATCAGTAAGCTGCCATGCTGCAAGAAGAGAGAAGCGGTCTCTTTAGTTTTTTTATGCTTAAAAGAGAATTTTCGTTCTGCACCAAAGCTCAAGGAAGCAATGGCTCCATTCTTTTCTAAATCCTTTTCGCCATCACTATGCCACGCCATACCTTCGTCACCATTATGATATAAATTGAGCAAGCAGGAATTAAAAGTCTCTCCCGTTTCTTTTTCCACCATACCTTTTAGATAAGATAGCTCTTCAGTCCATGGCAAAGCTGTTTTGGTGGTTTTAGAATAGGTGTACTCAAAAGGCCTCTCAGCATGCCAAGCAACTTTTCTCTTAGTGGTAATACGCTTTCCAAAAATTATTGCCTCATCATGTCGCCAATCAATTTTATCTAAAAAATAAGCTAGATATGCATTGGCATCTGAGTGATGCAGTAATGTACCGTAATAATTGACGGTGCCATCTCTGTGTAGAATATTTGGTGGTTTGTCTTCTAGTTGACTGAATAAGTCCATTTCTTATATTCACTTTTCATACAATGCCCACAAGGTCTATAACCTTGATTATTAGCTTCTACTTCCGAGGAGAAAAACACACGATTTTCCCGCTTCATTCTTTTTCCTGTGGAGCATTTTAATGTTCCGTATATTTTTAGTCTTCGATTTCCACCAAAGCAGATCCTTTTGTGCTTTATCTGTTTTATCAGCTCTCGAGTGGTTATATCACTATGTGGTATCATGAGTAAATTCTGCCCTAATTAACTCAGCGCATCGTGAAAAATAACACCTAATGTGTGACGATCACCATTATGGACTTCACTTACGCCATGTTTCATATTGACCCGGTGATAACCTCTGGCCCCTTTGGCAGGCTTAAAATGAGTGGCCAGAATAACCATATCTCCTCTTTGAGGAGTGAGCACGATAGCTTTAGATTGTGCTCTCGGTGTTTGTTGCGTCAGTACTAATTCTCCACCCGTATATTCAATATTTGGTTGATTAAGCATAAATATGGCTTGAAGAGGAAAGTAAACTTCACCGTATAAATCTTGATGTAATGTATTAAATCCACCCGTTCCATACTTTAATAGTAATGGAGTAGGTTTTAACTGATTATTTGCACGGCATTCCACATATAACTCCTGAAGTGTCTCAGGGAATGACTTGTTGATCCCTAACATATGCATCCATAAATTGGCAATGGGAGCCAAATGTGGATAGAGGTTTTCTCTCATTGTCTGAACAATATCTGGCAATGGGTATTGAAAGTATTTGTATTCACCCAGACCAAAACGATATCGTTCCATAACAACTGTTTTTCGATAAATACCAATATCGCTATACATTTCAATAAGGCGCTTGCAGTGCATTTCTGACAAAAAGCCAGGGGCAATTACATATCCATTTTTATGCAGTTGTTCAGTTACACGTTTCCAATCTAATACGTTTATTTTTTCAGCAATATCTTTCATCCGTTAATCCGTCACTTTCGATGCTTCCCAGCCAATAATGGCCGACTTTCTGGTTTCTCCCCACATATAACCGCCAAGGTGCCCACTGGACTGAATGACTCTATGGCATGGAATAAGAAACGCTACAGGGTTACTACCGATAGCGGTGCCAACAGCTCTCGACGCTTTTGGCCGATCAATGTCTTTAGCAACAGCGCCATAAGTAGATAGCCCTCCCAGTGGGATTTTTAGCAAGGTCTCCCACACCTTCAATTGAAAGTCTGTGCCGGTTAGATGCAGTTTTATCTGGTCAAGTTGTTTCCAGTCTTTTTGAAAAATGAAAAGGGCGCTTTGTTGAATCTTGTCCACGACCTGATGATACTCAGCATTCGGGAAGCGGGATTTAAGGTCGAACAAAGCTTGTTGTTCATTTTCTTCAAAAAACATATGGCAAATACCTTTGCTCGTGGATGCCACAATTATTTTTCCAAAGGGACTTTCTGCAAAGCAGTAATTTATAACAAGGTTTTCGCCTCCGTTTTTGTATTCTCCAGGTGTCATCCCCTCAATGTTGATAAACAAGTCGTGCAACCGGCTCGTTCCAGATAACCCCGTCTCATACGCCGTATTAAGCAATGTTGACTGCTCTTCTTGTAACAATTTCTTGGCGTATTCAAGACCTAGATACTGAATGAACTTTTTGGGGCTAACACCTGCCCATTGTGTGAATAATCGCTGGAAATGAAAAGGACTCAACCCAACCACTCCAGCTACTTCATTCAAGGAAGGCTGTTCTTTGAAATGCAATTTCATATAGTCGATTGCAGCGGCAATACGCCCATAATTTATATGTTCGTTTTCAACCATTATTACCTCTTTTTAAGGGGCGCTTTAGTTCGGTGTGTGTTTATGTTTTGCTAATGGATACGCCACCACCAACCAGCATAGCCGGGCCTGTTGTAAAGCTTGATGCATCTGAGGCAAGGTACAATGCAGATTTTGCGATTTCCTCTGGTCTGGCTGTACGTTTTAGGGCATGCATTTTCTTTACGAATTCAACTACTTCCGGTGAGGTTCCAAATTCTTCTGCCATTGGTGTATCAGTGCCGCCTGGCACTAAGGCATTTACCCGTATTGAATTTTCCCCAAACTCACTAGCCAGTGCCTTAGTCAGGCCAATTACACCGGCTTTACTTGCCGCATATGCTGCCTTTTGTGGCATACCGACAGTGTAACCAACAAAAGATGAAGTAAAGATAAGAGAGCCGCCAGATTTCAACATGGCCGGTATTTGATATTTAGCACCCAAAAAAGCACTATTTAAGTTGGTGTTTATTGTGTCACTCCACGCATCAAGGGTGATTTCAGGTGTAGGGCCGGACACGCCTAATGTGCCTGCGTTATTGAAGCCTATATGAAGCCCTCCAAATTCTTGTATAGCAAGATCAACAAGTGCTTTTGCATGATCCTCTCTTGTTATATCACCAGCTAATGCCCTTGCCTCCCCACCTGCTTGTGTGATTTCTTGGACAAGCGTATCAAGTTCTTGCTGTCTTCGCGCAGCAACAATAACTTTAGCTCCTTCTTGAGCAAACAGTTTTGCTGTCGCATAGCCAATCCCTGAGCTGGCACCAGTAACAATCGCAACTTTATTCTTCAAATTATTCATCATTAGATCCCTATTTATGTCTGTGATTTAACGACTATAAGCGCACAGTTTCCTTAGTTCGACCCGAAACTTGCTAAATATAATGAATTACATATTATCACTGCTGTCCCGTTAACTTTCATATGAGGTTCATTTGATTAGTATCAGGTAACCCGTCATCAGGCGGATCCCCC
>CAJXZM010000146.1 GCA_913063125.1 uncultured Gammaproteobacteria bacterium
TTTTTTGCCTGTGAACTTAATGTAATAATAAATTCATGGGTTGCACGACGACCAGGATAAGCCAATTCAAATCCAGCGTTTTCACAACGCTTCATCATGTAGTTTGCATTTAGTGTGGAATACTCCGCCACACGATGCATACCTTCACGACCTAATAATCGCGCGTAGTAATAGGCACGCAATAAAACACCCGCATTACCCATGTAAGTAGATAATCGACCGATTGTTTGTGGTATATCTTTTTCATCCAGCCAGCGATATACATCCTTACCATCAACAGATTCTTTACCCACAATCGGAGTTGGCAGATAAGGTAATAGTCGCTCGCCTACACCAACAGGGCCTGCTCCTGGACCACCGCCACCATGAGGCGTCGCAAAGGTTTTATGTAGGTTCATGTGCATTACATCGAACCCCATATCCCCTGGACATACTTTACCGAGAATTGCGTTAAGGTTTGCTCCATCGTAATACAACAACCCACCGGCATCATGTACCGTTAATGCAATCTCTTTAATACTACGCTCGAAGACTCCACAGGTAGATGGGTTAGTCATCATCAAACCGGCAGTCTCTGGTCCGACAGCAGCTTTTAGTGCCTCAAGATCAACGTCACCATTACTGTCTACTGGAATCTCTCGAACTTTGTAACCACACATAACCGCCGTAGCAGGATTGGTCCCATGAGCAGCAGAGGGAATCAATATTTCAGTACGCTCAAAGTCTTCACGGGCATCATGGTAGGCTCGAATCATTGCAACACCGGCAAATTCACCCTGCGCTCCAGCCATTGGTGTTAACGACACACCTTTCATCCCTGTTACTTCTTTCAAAATTTCTTGCAGGTCATACATACACGACAAGAAACCCTGGCTTTGTGACTCAGGTGCCAGAGGATGGCGACCTAAAAACCCCGGTAACATCGCAGATTTATGTGCACCACGAGGGTTGTACTTCATTGTGCATGAACCCAGCGGATAAAATTGGGTATCAATCGAAAAATTACGACGAGATAAATTAGTGTAATGGCGTACAACCTGCATTTCGCTAACTTCTGCTAGTACAGCTTTTTTCTTACGCAACAATCCCTCTGGGATATCACTAACTTGTTGTCTGGTAAGAGGCGCCTGAGATATTGAACGACGACCAGCTTGGCTTTTTTCATAAATTAACATATTTTTTATCCCCTCTTAGGATGCCAATACGGATGCTAGCGCTTTCTGATAAGCAACTAAGTCATCGTTCGTTTTTGTTTCCGTTGCACAGAACAACACGCAATTATCTAATTCAGGATAGTAAATCGATAAATCGATACCACCTTGAATTCGCGCTTCTGCTAATTTTTCTAAAACAGATACAGAAGACCCTGGCAACCGAATAACTTGCTCATGAAAAACAGGGCGATTAAATACCGTTTCCACACCGTCAATTGATGTCAACAAAGCTGATAGCTGATTAGTGTTTTCATGGCATGCTTCTGCAACAAGCGCTAGTCCATCAGCACCCAAAAGGGCCACATATATGGTTGATGCGGTCATTACTAGACCCTGGTTCGTACAGATATTGGACGTCGCTTTTGATCGACGAATATGTTGCTCGCGAGCTTGCAGCGTTAAGGTAAACCCTTCTTTGCCTTCCATATCTACCGTACGACCAATGATTCGACCAGGCATCTGTCGAACAATCTTTTGCTTACAACAAATAAATCCAAAATAAGGGCCGCCAGATGACAAAGGAACACCTAAAGGCTGCCCTTCTCCAACAGCAATATCTGCACCAGACTCTCCCCATTCACCGGGAGGTGTTAATAGAGCAAGTGATGTTGGGTTAACAACCGCAATCACTAACATGCCATTTGCATGAGCCCAATCCGTTAGTTCATTAACATCTTCTAACACACCAAAAAAGTTAGGCTGAGCGATAATTAACGCTGCAAAATCTTCACCTTCATACTGCTTGAGGTTTTCTAACGTGGTGTTCCCACCTTCGCTATCAAAATTCACATCAACCAACTCTATATTTTGGTTGTTAACAATATTATGTGCCGTGTCTCTATACATAGGGCTAACAGTACGCGGCACCAACACCTTTCTCGATTTAGATTTTCGATTGGCTCGAATCGCCATTAACGCCGCTTCTGCCATACCAGAACCACCGTCATACAACGAGGCATTGGACACATCCATCGCGGTTAAATTAGCCATGTTAGTCTGGTATTCATAAATGACCTGTAACGTACCCTGGCTTGCCTCAGCTTGATAAGGTGTATAAGCCGTGAGGAATTCTCCTCGGCTCACAACATCCCATACAGCAGCAGGGATATGATGCTCGTAAGCTCCCGCTCCTATAAAGCAAGATACATTGCTATCTGCCGCTGCGCACTCAGACATCAAACGCATCATTTCCATTTCACTGATGCCTTCAGGAATATCAAAATTCTTCGCAAGAATATCTTTTGGAATCTCATCAAATAAGTCGTCAATACTATCAACACCGATGGTGTCTAGCATGGCTTTTACGTCTTCATCAGTATGAGGGATATAGGGCATAGCAGGCCTCAATGCACGTTACTTAGGTGCGGGTTATAGTGCTGGTAATAGCTCTGGTTATAAGAAAGTACGTACAAAAACTGTCGTTGGAAAAACAAGAACGCTGAATCGACTTTCGCCCACTCAGCGTTTCTTTGGATCAGAAGTTACTTAGAAGTATAATTAAGAAACTTAACCGATCTTAATGCTCTTCTTCTTCAACTTTGGCAACATAATCATCTGCAGAAAGTAATTCTATGGATTCTAATTCTGCAGGGTCAGATAGTTTGATTTGGAACATCCAGCCATCACCGTAAGGGTCGTTATTAACCGCTTCAGGGGCCTCTTCAAGCTCTTCGTTAATCGCAACGACTTCACCAGAAACCGGTGCATAGATATCAGAAGCCGCTTTAACAGACTCAACAACTCCGGCTTCTTCACCAGCGCTAACAGTACTGCCTACTTCAGGAGTCTCAACAAATACGAGATCTCCCATTGATTCTTGGGCGTGATCGGAAATACCCACAAATGCGGTTCCATCAGATTCCACGCGCAGCCATTCATGGCTTGCAAGGTATTTTAGTTCAGGTCGAATCTCGCTCATTGTTTGGTCCTCAAAAACAGAAATAATCTAGGTTGTTTAGTATACAGTTATTTGTAAACACGCTCGCCATTACGCACAAAAGGAGGGCGTACTACTTTCACGGCGTGTAATTTACCACGAATCTCTACGTGAGCGGTATCCCCTGTGCTTTTTGGCACTCTTGCTAACGCAATAGAATAGCCTAGGGTTGGAGAAAAAGTACCACTGGTGATTTCACCTTCACTACCATCTTCTGCAACGACCTTTTGGTGACCTCTAAGTACACCGCGAGTTTCAAGCACTAAACCCACAAGTTTAGGCAAGCCTCCGGCCGCTTTTTGGGCTTCAAGTGCTTTGCGACCAAGAAAATCACGATCTTCTGGCTCCCAGGCAATTGTCCAACCCATCCCTGCCGCTAATGGCGAAATGGACTCATCCATATCAGAGCCGTATAAATTCATGCCAGCTTCTAGGCGTAAAGTATCACGGGCTCCCAGGCCACAAGCGACAACACCCGCATCTAACAACTGTTGCCAGAACGCTGGGGCTGCATCGTTTGGTAAAACGATTTCCAAACCATCTTCCCCGGTATAACCGGTTCGAGCGATAAACCAACCGCTTGACTCTTTACCCTGAAAGATCTTCAAGCCACGGATCAACTCTGCCTGTTCACCGCCAAGTAATTCAGCGACTTTTTCACGAGCGTTAGGGCCTTGAACTGCCATCATGGCAAACTCAGGTCGCTCATTAACGTCTACAGAGAAACCTTCCGTTTGTTTTACCATCCAAGCCAAATCTTTTTCACGAGTTGAACAGTTCACGACAACGCGATACCAACCGTCCATTCGATACACTATAAGGTCGTCGATTACACCACCATCTTCTTTTAACATGCCGCTATAAAGCGCCTTTCCGTCTTCTTTCAAGCGCGCAACGTCGTTTGCCAACAATTTCTGTAGGTAGATTTGACTATCATCGCCTGTAATATCTACAACCGTCATATGAGAGACATCAAATACACCCGCATTTTGGCGTACTGCATTGTGCTCTTCTATCTGTGAACCGTAGTTGATGGGCATATCCCAACCACCAAAATCTACAATTTTAGCGCCAGCTTCTACGTGTTTATCAAATAAAACGGTTTTATTTGCCATGGAAAGGTTCTCTCATTCATCATTTTGGCACGAGTGTACCAAATGAATTGATCAAATGTTATCCCTAATATGGGAATTTGCGGGTGATTTTACATGGAAGGGGTGCAATAAGCAGGTTTAATAGGGGAATAGCGGGCATAAATACGGTGAATACCACATTTATGCCCCAACGCCCCCATGCTTAAATCTCGACCTCAGCGTTATATTTATCACTTCTTGCCGTAATAGGGCCCTGTAGGAAGTTTCTGATACCCGCGTCTAAAGACCGCATCATTAGCCTTTTCCGTCAGTGACATATATTTAGGTGCCGCATTATCAATAGCAGCAATAATCGCAGAGGCGAGTAAATCGGCTAGTGGATTACCGGAACCGTTACTTCTATTCGGAGAGTATTGCATGATTTTATTCGCCATCCAGATCTCTTGCCCCGCACTGGATACCATTCGATAGCTAAAATCCACCGTCACTTGAGTTGAGAAAACAATATACTGCGCATCCCAACGGTTGATCGTGACGTATAAAATCGCATCCGCACCAAATAGTCCCGCAAGCGCTGTTGGATCCTCAGCATGAACCATAGCAGGCTCATAAAAACCCTCCTGCTCCAACACAATCTTAGTGGTGTTTACCGGAAAAACGTAATAACCACGCGCTGCCAACGGTATTGTTAATGTAGACAGCATATAATTTGGCGCATCCACATCTAAAGAATGATTCACCACAGGTACAACAAGAATTGATGAAGGGGCCGCTTCGTCAAATGCACTTTCCGCATAAGCTGCTCTAACAAAAACGGATACCAACAACGATAGTAACAATATCGCTATAAGAAACCTTGGTAACCTTACAAAGCTATTTCTACCCCTCACTCTTTATCTTCCGTCCTTTGGCTCAAATTTTTGATTAATGCCGCCATAAAATATTGGCTTTCCTTCCAGGCATCATGTTCTTTTTGGTAAAAAAATATGGCTTGGCGCTGGTCACCTTTTTGTAAATACAAGGTTCCCACCTCCGCATACAATCCTGGTGGCGGTGTCCCGCCCTTCTCTTCGACTTTCTGAAGATGTGTTTCCATTCGCTCTAAAAAACGATCTGCTGTTGTTGGATCTTTGTAATAATTATAAAGATGATCATTATAACCATCCCAATCATATAACCGACTGGAACAGCCCGGCCCCATTAACAACACTAGCGAGATAAGAAGCAGGTTTTTAATACCCATTCTTTTTCTAACCCTAGCAATCCTCAAAATCACTGAGAGACGACCAATACTTTATTGGTACCAGCAGACACATAAATTTTTTCTTTTAAAATCTCACGACCATTTTTTTCGATACGAATAATATGACTACCAGATACAATTTTCAGGATATTCTGGTCTTTTAAAAATTGCTTTACATTACCCATCGATAAACCATCGATGAAAATCTGGTAATCATTCCCAGGGGCATCCACAGAAAAACTGAACGACAAACCTGCCGAGTTATCACTAACCACCCGAGTTTCACTGGGCATTTGATGACAGGCAAAAAGCATTAACGATACGATAGCGATTATGAAAATTCTCATTATTGTCAGCCCTCTATTATTGACGTTCGGTAACGATCAATTTATCAATGTTATAGGATTTTATTGAACCAGAAATTACTGTGGCAACAGCACCCTCATTTGTCACACTGTCACCAAATACGCTGGACACTTTAATACTGGCAATTTTTTTCCCTGGCAGAGTAATAGGGAAACCAGTTTGCTTTGACACAATAGTTTTCCCTTCTGTTTTTACATCAAAAAGCATTTCCGGCCGAATACCCTGATGTTTACCACCAGCAATAAATATCTGGCCTTCTTCTTTCGACAAAATATAGGTATGCCATTGGCGAGACAATAAGGTTTTGGAAAAAACATTCACTGCTTCAGAAATAGCTTGGTTAATAGCTTTATCGTTCAATGTTCCATCATAGGATGCTGTCGAGCCAAAACCAGCAATACTACCCGCCTCAATAGATGCCTCACCGGCACCACTTGATGTATGAAAAGAATGCCCTGTTTTAACATCCACTAGACGAAAATCAACTTTAGCAAATGCGACCTGTTTTTTTGTCGCCGATAAAAAAGCGCGTTCCCCTACCGTTTTACGGCCAAACTCAGTCAACGACCCGAGTATAAGTGCATCAACCCCTACCAGACTCATACTCTGTCCGGTAAGTTTACTTTCTTCCTGCAAGCGCCCGATATCAGGTCGCTCCAATACAATAAAATTACCTGATTCCGTTAACGCTTTACTAAGCATATCCACGAGTTGCTTACCGACAACATCGTTATGTTTATCTCTTAATAATGAACGCCCATAAGACGTTTCATTGGTTAATCGACCAATAGCGATCTTTCGCTTTAGGGTAAGTGTTTCTTCCTCTGCTTCAGCCAATGCTTGCTGTTGGGCCATTCTTTGGTCTTCCATTGAATGCTGAGCATCTACACGCTTAGGTGCTGGGGCTTGAGTAGCACAGGCCGCAAGCAAAGCAACCATGGGAAACAATGCAATCAGTTTCATAAACATTACACTCGTTCGTAGTTATAAAATAGTAGTAAAGATGGGCGCTAACGGGCGAATCTCCTGAACCTGCCAACTAACGTTACAATATCCCACTATATTACGAGTATTACGCAAAGAAGTAAAAAGGCAATCCCTCGCACCTGCGTGGGATTGCCTTAAAAGTAATGCTTACCTTCGAACTAAACCCGGCTGCGGCTGCGACGGCGAATCGCCAACAACCCAAATAACCCAAGCAAGAGTACATTTAATGCACCGCCAAACTTTTGCGTTACGCTGTTATCTTCCAAATCACCCTCAAGTTCATCACTACTTATTTCTGCCGTAAAATCAAACTTGGTCAGTGTCTGAGCGGTCAAAACCGTCAACTTGACCGCTGTTTGCTGCACTGCCTCTAGGTCCGCAAGTAAACATGTCAATGTAACGCCGTCAATCGTACAAGATGCGGTCTCACTAATAGTTTCTCCATATTCCACCGCCTCAGGCAATGTAATAACAAGCACAGGATTATGCGCAAGAGTTTCACTACTATTCTCTACAACAACATCAATATTAATCTTTCCGTTTTGCCACTTTCCTGTTGCTCCGACCATGGATACATTCAAATTTGTAAGCGCTTGGTTTTGCCCCTCAGTTACCGTGAATGACACATCATTCATATCAAAGAAAATATTGTCTGAACAAGCCACTTTAATACGAGCTTGATTCACATCAGCATTCGGAACCAACACACTAGCACTACCATCATTAGATACCGTGCTTAGCAACACCGTTGGGAATGTAAAACCATTGTCCTCAGAAAAAAGGATATCTACGCTCTCACAGTTCACCGGGCTGTTATTAGTATTCGCGACATTCCACTGAACCTGTTGAATCGTGTTACCTGTCCAGTTTAGTGATGCGTTGGGAGATGTTACTTCAAATGGCCCCGCGTTAGTGGTAACCGCTACGTTTGCATCATCATTAACCACACCACCTTTGCCATCTCTCACCGTTAGGCGAAACGTTAACGTACGATTAGTCGACGGTAACACCGAGCCTTTAGCAGGAGCCGTATTATTCATTAATGTTGCCAATGCGGGGAAGGTACGCACGGAATTGGTAGTCGCAGGAAAAGATCGAAATATCGGCCCTGATCCCGTATCAATTCCGGGTGCCGAACTTGCTCCTAAATTATACTGTTCCCAGTTATACGTTAACGTATCTCCGTCAGAATCAGTTGCCACACCCGTTAGCGCAAAAGCACTCTGTTGTGGGATAGTATAGTTACTTCCAGCATTAACATCAGGAAGCTGGTTACCTGTATTGCTATGTGTTCCACAATTACTACCAAAACCACTGGTAAATGATGCTACTTCTTGCTGACTTTTTGCGTGGAAGTAATCATCACTATTATTGGCAATATTATCGCTACCGCAAATACCAGCGTACCCCATAATGGTTGATGCACTGCCGGGTTCATAAGCCGTCGATGCTGAACGATTACCTCCAGCACAAGAACTAACATTACCATTAAAGGTATGGTTAGCCCCCATCTGATGACCAATTTCATGAGCCACATAGTCTACCCAGAATGCATCACCTGTTGGCGAGTTATTTCCAGTAACACCTTCAGCTTTTGAAAAAGAACAAGGGGATTTTAATGCAGCAATACCACCACCACCCGTGCTAAATACATGACCAATATCATAACTTCCACTGCCAATAGCTAAATCAATAGCGTCTTGGTTTTCTTCCAACATTTTAAGACCATCATTATTGGTATAAGGGTCTGTTGACGCATCGGTATAAATTAATTCATTATTATTTCCCACCAATGTATAACGTACCGAAAGTTCGCGCTCATACACCTCGTTAATTCTATTCACTGCGGTAACAACTGCTGCCATACCTGCGTTTACGGTGCCACCGTGAAATTGTGTATATTCACCCGTTGCTGCAACCGCCAGGCGATAAGTATGCAATACACTTCCTGACACTGATATTTTTTGTGCTGAATTCTTATTTCTAAAATCGTTATTTACTAAGGAACTTACAGCGACATCCTGCAATAGACTAACATCGGTTTGTTGATGCTCTCCATTAACAACGGTACAGGTAAAATTCTTATCAGAAGAATTACCGATATATTCACTGCGAGCATAACGCTGGTATTGTGAGGCATCCGTTGTAGATGCCGGATCAAAATAGTAGGTTTCTCCATCACTATAAATAACGGCTCGAAATCCTTTTTCCGTAAAATCAAATCGCGCACTAACTGATGTATTACCCACACCAAAACCTTTAAAGGTTTTGATATCAGGAAATTTCTCCGCAAGCTCAGGAGCCATAATCGGTGATTCAAAAACCTCGAGATCAACAGACTCCCCGTTAGACAAGGGTACGTTAATAACAACACCGTGCTCGCCCGAACTTTCTAGCGGGGCGTCATGCAGGACTTTTTGCATAAGCACTTGGTTTAACAATACGTTGTGCTTAACGCTTGAAGTTTCTGCTTTGTTAGCGACATCCTTTACCTCAGTCATGCTCCATAACACGTCAACGGCTAAAGCTGGCTGACTGCATAATAGCATTAGGGAAACACCCGCCATGAGATTTTGTGGTTTGATCATACTGACTCCAAGATAGTCTTCCGGTAAAGAGTTACATTCCCTGTACTTCCTTCCTACATTAGGTAAAGCAGTACATGTAAAAAAGAAAGAAAGAGTAAACAGCTTGCCATAGAAGATCAATAGTGGAATATCCGCTCCTCTTCACAGAATTAGAATTTGACAACACTATAAAATATTTTTCCTACCCACCCCAACCTTTAGTACTTTATGATACCGTTACCTAACACGCGAACAACGCCACGCTAACGAAACGTTTATGATCATGACCTCTTATTGGATTTTCCTTGGATTAGCGCTGTGCTGGATGCACGCATTTAACCTGTTGATACAACCAAAGCGCAACCAGAGCTCGCTTATCCTGACAGCTATTCTTATTTCCCTAGCATTTATTCAATGGGAATTATGGCTACAGATATTAGAAAATATAAACTCAATACAGCCAAGTAAAAACCCTTCCGAATACCCTGCCCAGAACTATGCCATAATCTATTTTTTGCACCAACCTTTCCTCTACTTACCAGGTCCACTACTCTACATATACGCACATAGTTTACTGAATCCATCCAATATACTTCCAATGATGAAACGTCACCTTCTGCCTGCCGGGTTTATCTTTGTCGGGTCTGTTGTAGAATTTATTATATGGGATGGTCATGAAAAACTGCTTTTGAGCCGCTGGCTATATCTTTTTTGTTTCAGCTCTGGAGCGATATACGCCTATTTGCTACTAACTCAGTTACGCCGTTTCGCCCATTCAGATGATTTGCTAAAAATTGAATTCAGTTTGCTATCTATCATCATATCCATCGGAGTTGGAGTCTCCATCATTGCGTCTATCGGCGGGTTATTAAACAGCTCAACATTTTACCAACTTTACGCCAGCACCATTACATTGATGCTGATAAGTGCCCATTTCGTAGGTGACCGGTTCCCCGAACTAACAACCACCGTGGCCGATGATATTCTTGAAACCATTGAAAAGAAAAAATACCAACAGTCGCACTTAAAGCAAGTAAATGTAGAAAATGTTACCACCCACCTAGATCAATTAATGATTGAACAAAAACAATATAGAGATGAAAGCATCGATCTCACAAAGCTAGCGTCCAATGTTGGCCTAAATGGACACCAACTTTCCCAGTTACTAAACGATCACTTAAACACCAATTTTAACAGCTTCATCAAAGGTTATCGTATAGAAGAAGCTAAGATATTACTTTGCTCTGACAACAAACACCCCATTACCCACATTGCATTCGAGGTGGGTTTTAGCTCATCGTCAACATTCTATAAAGCATTTCAAGATGCCACCGGATTAGCGCCTGGACAGTTTCGGAAGAAAAACAGACTAAATAGTCAGCAAAACACACCATAAACCCTAAAAAATCGTCGTAAAATTATAAATTGAGAAGAATACGCTACTTACAAGCCTTAACGTTGATGTATCGCAGCAATACCTAACGCGTAAACGCACCACACATCAACGGGGGCCACGTCTTCAATGCTGGATTACCAAGCACTTAAAACCCTACATATTGTCAGCTCAACCTTGTTATTTGGCACAGGCTTAGGCACCTTCTTTTTTATGTTAATGGCCACCCGTAGTAAAAATGTAGAAGCGATTAAGGTCACAGCAAAAACCGTGGTTATCGCCGACTGGATATTCACTTCTCCCGCGGTACCTATTCAGTTTATCACCGGCATTTTATTGATGAACATACTAGGAGTGTCATACAGCTCCCAATGGTTTGTCGCCGTAGTAAGCCTATTTGTATTTGTCGGTTTTCTTTGGTTACCCGTTGTTTGGATACAGATCCAGATGAAAAATATACTGCATGACCTTCCGGACAATGAACCTCTGCCAGAGCGATTTACCACCCTAATGCGACGCTGGACCTATATGGGGTACCCAGCATTTGGGGCAGTTCTAGTGATCTTTGTGCTGATGGTTTACAAACCCGGCATGGTGTAATCATCTAACCAAAAAATAGCAATAATCAGTTAACCGTTATTAACCACAATCCAGGGGCTCTTAAGAGAAAACATCATGCTTTACGATTATCAATTACTCAAACTTATTCACATTTTCAGCTCAACATTTTTATGGGGAACTGGAGTGGGAACTGCTTTTTTTATGGTAATGGCTCATTTATCCAACAATACCGAAACTATTCAACGCACAACCAAACATGTAGTTATCGCCGATTGGTTATTCACCACTCCAGCCTTTATTATTCAACCAATATCTGGCTATTTTTTAATGGAAGTACTGAATTACAGTTTTAAATCTCAGTGGTTTTTTGTGGTAGCAGCATTGTATAGCATCATGGCCATTGCCTGGTTTCCTGTTGTTTACTTACAAGATCAAATGCGAAAACTCACAAAAAATCTTAATGCTACTGATGAGTTACCTGCCCGTTACCACGCATTATTTAAACGCTGGATATCTTTAGGGTTTCCCGCAGGGATTGCAGTTATCTCTCTCTTTGTATTAATGGTCTATAAACCCTGGTTAGTTTAAAGGGACTGTCAAATAAAATATTTAAAGGAAAGCGTTAAAGGAAAGTGTAATGAAAATTCTAATTACAGGTGCCAGTGGATTTATTGGTTTTCACCTACTAAAACAATTGTTAAACAATGGACATTCTATTGTCGGCTGTACACGCAGAGTTAATGCATTACAAAAATATTTACCTAGTGTTGACTGGATTCATTGTGATTTCACCCAAGACATGTCCCCTGACCTATGGCTACCGCGACTAGAAGGCATTGACGTTGTAGTCAATGCTGTGGGTATTATTGAGGAGAAAGGAAATCAGACATTTGAATCCATTCAAACACTAACACCTATAGCATTATTTAATGCCGCAAACACCCTAAATATAAACGTTATTCAAATATCCGCTTTAGGCGCTGACGACCCTGACGTAAAAGAGGATTTTCTACGAACAAAATTAGACGCTGACAACTACCTAAATACCCTACCTGTTGAATCCATTATAGTGCACCCTTCAATTGTTATCGGGCGCGGCGGAACCAGCACGGCGTTATTTAATAGCATGGCAGCATTACCGGTTACACCTTTGATTGGTGATGGACAACAGAAAGTACAACCTATACATATTGATGACACCATCACATCTCTGGTTCATATGATAGAGCACTGGCCTGGCGGGAAAAGTCGACACCAACTAATGGGGGCTAATATTCTAACGATGACAGAATTATATAGCATCACTAGGGAATGGTTGCGATTACCCAACATTCGATTTATAAAAATCCCACTCACGTTACTACGACCATTAGCAAATTTAAACGAAAAAATTGGCGGCAAGGGATTTCTTAACAATGACACGCTTAATTTATTAGAGAATGCAAGAACACCCGAATCAACTTACCATGCAATCACACCAAAACCATTGCAAGAAGCTCTATGGTTGGACCCTGCAACAACATCCGATACCTGGTACGCTCGGCTACAATCGGTACACCCCATGATGTTCTGGTCAATTACCTTTATTTGGATATTTACTGGATTAACATCTGCATTTTTTGATCTCGACTCCGGTTATGCATTAATGGCGTCCGGTGGTTTTGTTGGTTGGCAGGCAACATCGGCCATCTATGCTGGCGCTGCAATCGATTTCACGTTAGGTATTATGATGATAAAACACTATCAATTACGATGGGTTTACAGCATTCAGATTTCAATGATGTTAGGTTACATGATCGCTATTATGTTTATTGCACCGGATCAATGGTTACATCCCTTTGGCCCTGTAACAAAGAACTTTCCACTCATTGCAGGCACAGTATTCTTACTATTTACTCTGCCCATTAAAGGGAAATTTTATCTAAAGGCCATTTAGATTACGTCTCGAATCAACCAGTAGTTCAACTTTTAAAAAACAAGCTCTTTTTTCACCGGCTTTCGAATGTAGTCATCCATACCTGCCCACACACAACGTTCACGATCACCACTCATAGTATTTGCGGTGACTGCGATAATATATGTTTCTGAATTCATACAACCCATGATTACCGCTGCGAATAGCAACGTTACATATTATAAGGAACCATAAAATACGATTGAGACGTGGATTCTATTTTCAGTCTGCAAAAATTATCGAGATAAGGCGGAAAACATTGTCATTATTGCTCAAAAAAGTGGCGCACCAATAGACTTGTCCTTTCAGTGTAGTAAAAAGGCCCAGCACCACTTATCCCATTAAACAATAAGGAGTAGTTTTATATGCTATTTCGTCATAACAGAGATAATCAACGCAGATTAAGCCTCATCAACTACATCCACCGATTCGACTTTTTTAGTAGGCATTCTAGGTTCAACATTCAGAGGTCGAATAAACCCAGTAAACTCCTCGGCAGGAGCCTCTTCTGCCTCAGTATTCTCAGCCACTGCGCGCTCTAACTCTGCATCTTCAGATAATAAGTCTGGTTGCTCTGGATCCGGACCATATTCAAGCACAATAGGTCGGCGTTTTTCACACAAATCCAACTCAAGGGTAGTGCCGCGTAGATAAATATCCTTAGCATTCACTTCAATAAGCTGATTCAGGGCCTGGTCACAATGCGCTTGATGATAAAGCTTTGTAGTGTCTTTACCAGAAACCCACTCACCTTTTTTCGTAAGATATTGTCCGTCTTGGTTTCGGATTACAAAGGCCTTAGCCATCGGTACTCTCCTTGATTTTACAATATTGATTATCAACAACCCCTATTTAGGAGTATTAATGCTTTTAGAAATGCTGTCTAGTGTTGTTCTGCAACGCTACTTCAACTCAATGTCCAAATTCAGTTTGGCAGCTTTTGGCAAATCTCCACCGAACCCCATGGCATGCTGGAGTATCTGGTCTTTCGCTAAATAATGACCATTTAATATTCCCATTCCAGTATTACGCAATAAACGTACAGGCATCGGTTTTGCGCCAAATAAACGTTTAAAACCTTCCATTGCGCCCATCATGAGTAAGTTATGGCCTTTACGACGACGCTGATACCGACGCAACCCCATTGTTTCAGCAGGATGTAGGTCTTTGGCCACATTGCTACATACCTCTTCGGCTAGTACCGCAACATCCAAAAAGCCCATATTAATGCCTTGTCCTGCTAAGGGGTGTAACGTGTGAGCCGCATCAGCGACCAACGCCAATCCAGGCAACACGTAATCAACGGCATGGCGCTGACGTAACGGAAAGCTAAACCGTGTATCGCTTTTAATGACATTGCCCAAACGACCCTCCATTGCTCGGGTAAGTGCCTGGTTAAACTCAGCCTCATCCATAGCCATTAATGTTTTGGTATAGCTTTCTTCCGAAGACCATACAATCGAGGAGAGACAAGAATTATCGTCCTGTTCATTCGCTCGCAGCGGCAGAAAACCCAACGGGCCAGATGTTAGAAAGGGCTGCCTGGCAACACCGCCATGAGGTTTTTCAGTCTCCACGGTTGTTACGATAGCAGTATGACCATAATCCCATTCTCGTGTCGCTAACCCTGTTAGCCTTCTGACGGATGAATTTGCGCCATCAGCACCAACTACTAATGCTGCCGTTAATTGCTCGTCACTTTCTAAATCAATTACCCATAAACTCTCATTAGCACGGTCATTGCTAGTATCATCAATAACATCCCCTAACGTTTTGTTAAGTGGTTTAATCGCTCGTAGGCCTACTGCTTTTATTTCAATGTTGCCATACGTCAGACACGCCAAGTACAATCCATATTGGGTAATACGGTTTTCTATTATATGACCCAAATATTCTACGTCCGCCTCACTCGCATGGAACTGTATATTACCCGTACCATCACTATCCCAAACATCCATATCGGTATAGGGGGATATGCGTTGTGTTTGAATAAAATTCCACGCACCACATTGGCGTAAAATATTTTCTGACGCCCGAGTAATAGCACTTACCCGCGGGTCAAAATCATCACCCCAACTATCAGGGCCGCTTGGCAGTTTTTTTTCTAGCACGGTGATTTTTTTACCGCTGGCAGCCATTAGACACGCTGTTGCTAATCCGGCCATTCCTCCGCCGACAATCACAATATCTGTGGAGAAATTCGCTATCTCACATTCCTCACTAGCCTTGCCTTTCAGGTTTTGCTTTTCCATATTTATTTTTTGCGCCGTTTTTTCTTTGCTGCTGCCATCAACGTTTCAATATCATCGGCCTTTTTAGGAACTTTTGCGGTAAGCACTTTATGATTTTTAGCCGTTACCAAAACATCGTCTTCTATACGAATACCAATTCCACGCCACTTCTCATCAACACTTTTATCATCCGGCGA
>CAJXZM010000147.1 GCA_913063125.1 uncultured Gammaproteobacteria bacterium
GAAGACAAGGAAACGCAAGTCATTATGATCTCCTCACAAGGGGATAGAGAGAGTATTGTTCAGGCGTTACGGTTGGGAGCATCAGACTTTCTCGTAAAGCCTGTTGACGATTATGCTGTGCTTGAACATGCCGTTAGTCGTGGTGTGGCAGATTACCGATTAATGGTTGAGAATCGTACCTATCGAGAGCAATTAGAAGAAAAAAATGCAAAACTTAAGGAGAGCCTTCGACTATTAAAGGAGGACCAGGAAGCCGGTAGAACGGTACAGCTTAAACTGCTACCTGCTGAAAAGCGTCAATATGAAAACTTAAATATTGATTATCGTATCATTCCCTCTTTGTATCTGAGTGGTGATTTTATTGACTACTTTCGGGTTTCTGATAACCAATATGGTTTTTATTTAGCGGATGTTTCTGGTCATGGAGCATCTTCGGCATTTGTAACTATTTTATTAAAGACGATGGCCAACCGAATTAGGCGGCGATTGATGCGTTCAGCAAAACCATCATTTTCACCAGCGTCTGTATTGATGAGTTCAAATGAAGAGCTGATACCCTTGGCACTGGGTAAACACTTAGCAATATTTTGTGGAATGGTGGATTTGGAGAGGAATGAGCTAACTTATTGTTCTGCGGCGCATTTTCCTCCGCCGTTATTGATAAATGACGGTGAAGTTCAGGCTATTGATGGTAAAGGGCTTCCGTTAGGTATTTTTGAGGGCGTCACTTATACAGATACGATAGTGCCTCTTTCAAGCAATTTCTCACTAATTATGTTGTCGGATGGGGTATTAGAAGTTATGCCCCAGGGGAGTGTTGCTGAAAAAGAGATCTTTTTAATGGAAATGGCTCAAAAAGGACATCATAATATAGATCAAGTGATGGATCTCTTGTCTCTACATGATGTCAGTGAGGCACCAGATGATATCGCATTACTGATAGTTTCTCGACAAAGCTAAAGAAGTTTAAGAGATGAGTGCAATGCCAGATTCGAATGCGGGACGTGCCCTTTACGCAGAGCATCAAGGTACCTATGTATTAAAGTTGATGGGTGATATTCGCGCTCCCATTTGTGCGACCTTAGATAGCTTCGTTGAGAGCATGTTTTGTGATGTAAAGCTGCGCTCTATATTGGTTGACTTAAGTGAAACGCACCTCATTGATAGTACCGCTCTTGGTTTGATTGCAAAAATCGCGGTTCATATTCGCAAACGATTTCAAGAAAAACCTGTCATTATTTCAACTCGCCCAGATATTACACGTATTCTCGATTCGATGGGGCTAGAGCAGGTGTTTGACATAGTACAAGAAGCATCGCTCATTTCTTCCGCTATGAACGAGGTTCCGATAGAGCGGTGTGTTGAAAATAGTGCTTGTCAAAAGGTGCTAGAGGCTCATCGAGTGTTGATGAGTCTCAATGAAAAAAATCACGAAACCTTTAAGGAAGTTGTCGCTGCTTTAGAGTTTGATCAGTTTGATAATGTAGGTGATGGTAGTGTTAATAGTTCTGCTAATTGCTGTGGAGGGGATGTTGGCAGTATTTCGCCCGTTTCGTCCGAGCGTAAGAACACAGGCTAATGTTAGCTGTCTCTTAGGGACATTGCGTGTTCACGAGGAATGTATAGTAGATCGGCAACGGCTCTAATTAGATGGCTTTCATGTTTATCAATTTTTCCATCCGCATGCGCAACAATCCATAATAGTTTAATGATCTCTTCTTTTTGTTGTGTTGAATAATGTTCGTTAATTAGTGAAGTAAAGCTTCGTAATGACGTGCTTTTTTGAAGCTCATCTTCAGCCGTAGATTTAAGCATCATCAGCTCATCAGCATCGATTCTATAAGCGGTTGTCAATGCCTTGATAATAGCATCCGTTTCTTCCGCTGATACTGCGTTATCTGATTTTGACATTTCTAAGAGCAACGCGCAGGTTGCTAGTTGTAATTGACGTTCGAGGGGTATTGCGGACGAAAGCGTCGTAGATTCGACGCTTAGCGGATTCATGAAAGCTGTGAAAATGTCTAAGAGTTTCTTTTTCATCTGACAGCATTACCAATTCTTTCGTTTAGTAATGTCTCTAGCGTGAGTTGGTCTTTTGTGAAGTTTCGAATACCTTCAGCAAGCTTTTCAGTTGCCATCGCATCTTCATTCATCATCCAGCGAAAAATGCTTTCATTCATTGCTATTTTTTCTATGTTGCTTGGAAGCTTTTCAGTGGAGAGTTGTTGTTCAAGTGAAGTGTTGTCGGCTTCTAAACCTTTCATTAAATCAGGACTGATAGTTAACTTATCGCATCCGGCTAGCTGCTCAATTTCGCCAAGATTTCGAAAGCTCGCACCCATGACAATCGTTTTATAATTGAATGTTTTATAGTAATGATATATTGCAGCTACGGATAAAACCCCTGGATCATTCTCTGCCGCGTACTCTTCTTGACCTGTGCTCTTTTTGTACCAATCTAGAATACGACCAACAAACGGGGATACCAGTGTAATATTGGCTTCGGCACAAGCTACCGCTTGAGCAAAACCGAACAACAAGGTTAAATTACATTGGATACATTCCTTTTCCAATACCTGCGCGGCTTGGATTCCTTCCCACGTAGCAGCAATTTTAATGAGTATACGATTTTTGCTAACGCCTTCTGCTTCGTATAGAGCGATTAGTTTTCTGGCTTTTTCAATCGTACCAGCAGTATCAAAAGATAGTCGTGAATCCACTTCCGTTGATACCTTTCCAGGGACGATATTTAGAATTTCAACACCAATAAGGACTGCTAAACGATCAGCTGCATCCATTGCGCATCGTTGAGATTGCTGTATGGCACGAAGAATAAGGGGTTCATACTGACTTAGCGAAAAGGCTTTTAACACCAATGATGGGTTTGTTGTTGCATCCTGAGGACGATATTGTCGAATAGCTTCAATGTCACCTGTGTCAGCTACAACTTCTGTCATCGCTTTTAATTGGGTCAGTTTGTCGCTCATGTACCTTTGTATCCTCTAAATTACGGAGTTATTAAGTCTTTGTTATAGCGAATCTACTTTGAATTTATAAGGATAGCCAGCATCTATTACATTGACAGCGTTAGCTTGGTGGTAGGTCAATATATTTTAGTGCTTCTCGAATAACATCTGTTGTCGCATCCTTTTTATAGGCGTGCTGGCTTAAATGACGTCGCCATGCTCTAGCACCAGGCATCCCCTGGAAAATGCCTAGTATGTGGCGTGATGCCCATTTGAGTTGGCCACCATTGGCGAGTAGTTTGTCAATATAAATGATCATATTCTCAACGATTTCATGGCGGGTGATTTGAGAAGGATAGGCGCCTGCTGAGATTTGATTGGTTGGGTTGAAAAAAAGATTATCTACATTTGCTAGTATAAAGGGGTTTTGGTACGCCTCTCTACCCATCATAACGCCATCGACGTGATCTAGGTGTAATGTACACTCATCCAGTGTTTTGATTCCACCGTTTATGATGATTTCTAGCTCTGGGAACTCACGTTTTAATTGGTAAACTCGCTCATAGTTCAGGGGTGGAATGTCACGGTTTTCTTTTGGGCTTAACCCTTGTAGCCATGCCTTTCTAGCATGAACGATAAAGGTTTCACAGCCAGCGCCCTTTGTTGTAGTAACAAAATGTTGAAGGTCCGTATATTCATCCTGATCATCTATGCCAATGCGGCATTTTATGGTGACAGGCAGCGTGCAGGCAGCTTTCATCTTATCAATGCATTCTGCGACTAGGTCAGGGTTCGCCATCAAGCAGGCACCAAATGCACCGGACTGAACGCGATCACTTGGGCAACCAATGTTAAGGTTGATTTCGTTGTAACCGTAGTCTTCACATATTTTACTGCACAGTGCCAAGTCAGATGGGTTGCTGCCCCCAAGCTGAACTGCGACGGGGTGTTCTTCAGTGTTAAACCCTAAATGGCGCTCCTTGTCGCCGTGTATGATGGCTCCTGTCGTAATCATTTCAGTGTAGAGAAGAGTGTGCTTGGATATTAATCGAAGGAAATACCTGTCGTGACGGTCTGTCCAGTCGATCATTGGGGCTATAGAAAAGGTTCTGTCGATATTGCTCATTGTGTTGCGGGTACTTTTTGATCGTATTCGGTAGAGGAGAATACTATTTTACAGGTATTATAGGGTCAAGTAACGCATGTTTTCTAAGCAATAGGGAAGGCGTAACTATGTGTATCGTTGTTACGTATACTAGTTATTCAACGTAGTGAAATAAGTAGGTTAAACTTCGAGCATGTGTTCGGACCGAGCCACTGTTCTCATTACGCTAGTGAGTTTAGTTGTTAATGTGCCTAAGAGCTTTTCGAGTTCGTTTCGTTCGTTAAGAGGAAGCGAGTCATAGTGCTTGTCAGATATAATTGATTCAACGTTACTGATTTTTTTTTCTAGCTTGGCAATCGTTGTCATAACGTCGATTAATGATTGGGCCATAAGAAGTGTCTGTATCCGTGTTGACGTTGTGGTGCTCGTTTATTGGTCGATGAGCTCGTTAAAAATCTACTGTGTAGATTTGGGTGTAATCAATTGTAACGGTATCATGGTCGTAAATAGTGGGGGTATCCCCCAAATGGGAGATGCCCCCACTAAATTGCTAAAAAAAACTTATTTGGCTAGGGTTTTTGGTGCTTCATTATTGTAAGCTGTATGATTTACAGTCGCTTTAAAGGTAGATGTTATTTCAATGAAGCAGGTTACACGTCGAACATTTTTATCTCAGGGTGTTGCTTTAGCAAGTTTTGCACTGCCCATTCAATCAAGCCACGCATCTTTAAATTTTCTTGCGGATGTTAGGGAATCATCTGGTCTAACTGCTGTCGAACGGTTTAAGCTAACAACCGCAGTTCTGGATGTTTTGGAGACATATTATAGTGGCATGACTTTGCAGTTTTGGAATAAGCCTTTTGAAGCAATTGATTTCGAAAAGCGGATCACCAATATAGTGTACTGGGTGGACCTCGCAGTTAAACAAAGTGATGCAGCGCACCATGTTGACCCTGCTTGGGTGATGTCGCAAATTATGGCAGAGTCATTGTTTTGTGAAATGGCGATATCGAAATCAATGGCTGCAGGTATTTGTCAGCTGATGCCAAATACTGCAACTAGAGATTTTAAGATGGTGATCGCGGGCAGCCAAAAATCGCACTTTTTACCCCCCTATATTAAGGTGGAGTTAGCTAATTCACTTTCAGAGTACCAACGTCGAATAAAAGAAAAGGTGGCTTATAAAAATTCTACTAAGGCAGATGCAGCATTTAATCTTAACAAAGCCCTGCGATGGCTTGCCGAGGGGAAAGAAGGGCGCAGCTTTGCGAAGTTGCAGCTTAATCGGAGCGAAATGTTGCGTGATTACGATGAAAAAATCAAGAATGCAAAAAAGGATTACGTAAAGTTTATTAACGCAAATATAGACGGATTGGGTCAGCGAGACATATTTAAAAACCCGTCTTTTTTTGTCGCGTTTGATGAGCGTTTCACTTATAAGAAGCCCATTTTTGCAATGGTACATATGTTGGCGAATGCGCTGAGAGTTAGAAATGGCAATATGTTGGCGGCTGCAGCGGCATATAATGCAGGTTTGTCGAGAACCTGGACGGATGAAGTGCTCTATACACAGTATGGCCAGTTACCAAATTTCTCTGAAACGAATCGTTACTTAAGTCGGATTATTGCTAATTATGAAGAAATATCTCGACGGTTTAGAGCTTAATATACATTAAACCCCAACCGCCATTTTTTGTAGTAGAGGTTAACTATTGCATAAGTGTTTCAACTTTTCTTTCAGATGAAACACCTGCGTTTTCAGACGTCGGATGGCTAAAGCGTATTATTCCATCATTCATTTTTCCTAGGCGAAGCATTGCCATGTCGAATGCATAATTTTGATAGAGCTTCCATGGTAGGTGGGAACCTTGTTGAGGGACTTTATTAAGTGCTCTTTGAACATACCCTGAACGCATGTCTAAGAAGGGGCTGTGATGTACGCTCTTGTCGGCATTTATGGGAGTGCATTGTCGCATGTCTTTACGGTCCATCTGGTTGATTAGTCGGCATACGTATTCCGATACCAAATCAGCCTTTAATGTCCATGATGCATTGGTATAGCCGAAAACTAACCCTAGGTTGGGTAAACCCTCAATCAACACACCTTTATAAAGCATCTTTTCTGTGATATTGAATTTTCTATTATCGACAGAAAGTTCTATGCCCCCGAGCATTTGTACATTTAGCCCGGTTGCAGTAATGATAATGTCTGCCTCTAGTGATTCACCAGACTCTAACAAAATACCCTTTTTTGTGAATTTATCAATGTGACCGGTAACAACGCTTGCTTTGTTATTGTTAATTGCTTTAAACAAATCTCCGTTAGTGACAGCGCACAGTCGTTCATCCCATGGGTTGTACGTAGGGGTGAAGTGTTTCATGTCATAGTTTGGACCAAGCTGTTTTTCTACCTGTGCTAATAGAAATTCTTTTGTTTTTTCAGGAAAGCGGCGGCTTATCTGGTAGGTTCCCATTGAAAGCGCTACGTTTCTAGTTCTGGCAATGCGGTATACTAATTTTTCAGGTAAGTATTTTCGTAGTTTATTAATGCTATCGTCTTTTGCTGGTAGTGACATCATATAGGTGGGTGAGCGTTGCAGCATGGTTACGTGCTTCGCTTTGTCTGTCATTGCAGGGACGATGGTTACCGCAGTTGCGCCACTACCAATCACCACAACCTTTTTATTTTTATAATTAAGGTCCTTCGGCCAGTCTTGAGGATGAATGATACTACCACCGAAATCCTTTTTGCCTTTGAACTCTGGCTGGTAGCCTGATTCATAGCTGTAATAACCCGCACAGGATAGGAAGAAATTGCAGGAAATTGTTTTCTCTTTGCCGGTTGAGGCATCCTCAATGCTCACTGTCCACAAAGCGTCCTTGTTCGACCAATTAGCAGATTTCACTTTTTGTTGATAGCGAATATGCTTATCGATATTATTTTCTTGTGCAGTCTCTTTTATATAGCTAAGTATTGAAGGGCCATCTGCGATGGCTTTGGGGTTTGTCCAAGGTTTAAAATTGTAACCAAGCGTATACATATCTGAGTCTGAACGAATACCTGGATACTGAAACAAATCCCAAGTGCCACCCATTCTCTCCCTGCCTTCTAGAATCGCAAAAGACTTGGTCGGGCAGCTCTTAGTCAAGTGACAGGCGGCGCCAATCCCTGACAGGCCAGCCCCTATGATTAGTACGTCTAGATACTCGTTGATCATAAATCTAATCCTTTTAATACATAACTGAATTCGTATTCCAAACTATTGTCAATATCTCTTATAGCTGTTTAGAACAACAGGTTATTCGGTACAATTTTATGGTGATTTCGGGCCAATAGATAAATGCCACTTGTTTGTGAGGCCTTCCACAAATAGTGTATTTTGTTTGCCTTGTTGGGTGCCTATTAGTGCAAGAGTTCTCGACATTATTATGGGCCTGTATATTATGTGCGCGAGAGATTTATCCGCTGAAATAGTAATGAGTGTTGTGGACGATTTATAGCAAGGAGCAGGGAGTGGTTATGAAGTATCTATTACAAATTGGTTTGGTTTTGTTGGTGTTTGGTCAAAGTGTATCTTTTTCTAGTCATGTCTATGGAGGTTTGCTGGACGATTACCCTCAGAATGAAACTGCTACCATACTAACAACTGGCCAAGAGATTTACCTCCCTCTTCATGTGAATAATCTGTGGGGAATGGCAATTATTGGGACGGTTGACCTTAAAGCGGCTACTGACGGGATGCGAGCCAATGACCTGTATCCAATAAAAGTGTCGGATGATAAAGGGTTGGCTATAATATACGTGCTAGATTATCGCGAGGCTAGCCTTGGACCATATCAAGAAATCATGACTTTAATTGGTGTAACAACGAATCCCAATGCAACCGTAGCTAAAAATCTTATTGGGTTCGGGAGTTCATATTTTCCTGCAGTTAAGGATTTTCTGTCGGGTAAGGTGCCAGATACGGGTGTTTATTTTGAGAAGATATCTTTAGATAGCCCTCTTGCGATTACAACTGGAGTTGAGGTGTGGGGGATTCCCAAAACCTATGAGCAATTTCAAATTCAAAATCGCTTTTGGTCAACCACAGTTGCTTCGGTTGAGGTAAGTTTTGAGTTGAAGAAGGGGTTCGGTTTATGGAGCCCTTTGTTGTTAAATCTAGCGTCGTGGACCCCAACGGATTACAAGCAGACCAGAGGATCGACATTATTGAGCGGGTGGGGGAGGACGGGGTTGATTGGTTCAAATGATACGTTTGTTCTTGGAGAAAACCTTCAACGTTTATCATTTAAACCCTATGTTTGGCAGGAAATTTTATCAGGAACTGACGCTGTGTTTTTTGAGGGTTCTATTCCAGCCCTGGCGTTATCAGCGATTAAATAACCGGTTGACGACGGGTTGAACGATGATATTGGGTAACCAGTGAGTCATTTGATAATGTAATTTATTTACCAGACCAGGTACTGCAGTAATGTATTTTGATCCTACGACATTGAATGCAAGGTTTGCGACATCTTTTGGTGACATTGCTATTTTGTGTGCAATATAAGCTGTCGATCCAAATTTTGTGTTGTCACTTAGTCCGGCAACATCTAAGAAGGGGGTCTTTGTAGTACCAGGGCAAACACAGTGAACATCAATGCCATCATCCTTTAATTCGACAGATAACGCTTCTGTAAAACTGACAACAAAGGCCTTGGAGGCCGCATAGGCTGCCAACATGGGGATCGGCTGAAAAGCAGATGTTGATCCAATGTTGATGATGGTTTTTGGTGTTGATGTTTTGGATTGCAGCATCCTGTTAGCAAACAAATGGCATAAACCGGATACCGCAAGAATATTGAGGTGCAACATAGCGTTGACTTGATCAAGGTTTAGATCTGAATGTTTGTCATGCAAACCAAAGCCTGCGTTGTTAATTAAAATATCGATATCACAATGAATTTTGTCACAAAATGCTCCAACATTACGGGTAGCATTCGAGCCTGTTAAATCAAGTGGTAAGCAGTGGACTGGCTGAGAGTTGGGCATATTTAGGGATGAAAGTTCTTCTTGCAAGGTGTTAAGTTCATCTGCATCTAAACTGATAACAACTAACTGGTATCCTTCTTTGTAGAACCGTTTGCAGATCTCTTTGCCTATGCCGGAGCCCCCGCCAGTGACTAAAACAGTTTTTTGCGAGTTCATGGGGTAATACTCCAGTTACAAGATCAAAAAAGGAATGGTTGTTCCGTTTTAATATGCCCCTTATTACTAGTGTTGTCTAGTTATAGTTACGCTTCCCCAATTCAAGATTGTGATTCTAGCTACTGCTTAATGCCTTCGATGAATATTTCGAGTGTTACATCATTCCCTATAGCGCCTTCCATGAAGTTAAGGTTGTAATTGCTCCGTTGAATGATGCCCTTCGCATTGAACCCCATTCTGTAGCCAAGCCAGGGATCGCGACCTTCCCCTATAAATATAAGGTTGAATGTCTCTGTGTGAGTTTTCCCCATCATGGTTAGGTTGCCGGTAATTGTTCCAGATTTTTCGTTTTTTGCATCACGGGTTATTGTTGTTGCTTTGAACATGGCTATTGGGTGTTTGGAAATATGGAAAAAACTAAACCCTTTTAGTAAGTCATCTCGTTTTTTGTGGTTTGTGTTGATGCTATTGGTTTTGACAAAAATTTTAGCTTTGGCAGATGAAAGCTCTCTTTTCTCATTAAACGAAAATATGCCATCTATATTATCGAATCTGCCTGTTGTATAGCTAAATCCGAGGTGATTGATAGAGAATCTGATGCTGGAATGCGCATTATCGATTTTGTACGTATCAGCAAAGCTGACTGATGTTGTTAGGTGAATAAATGCACAGCATGTTGACATGATCACCGTATATCTAAACCATAGATTAGTTGTTTGACTAGTCATTTGAATTTTAACCTTCTAATTGTGTAGAAATGTTTCTGATGCCTAATCTAGCCTTGCTTATAACATAGCAAGCAGCGAAACTCTTCAGTCAAGATGGTACTGCCGTCTCGTAAGTGTCGAATGATACTAATTTACTAACAATTAATATAATCGTTTTAATAAGAACGCATTAATAAGAAAAACCAACAGGAGAGAATTATGACTTTTTCTAAAGCTATGGGGGCATTTAGAACAAGTAGTCGGACTTTAGTGGTGCTGTTGAGCTTACTTTGCTTTTCGGCTGCACAGGCTCAAGACTACGATAATATTGTGGTGTTAGAGGCATCTGAAACCTTTTCATATGATTTGAGAGAAGCTTTGTTGACCGCGCAACCGGGAACGGTCATTGAGTTGCCAGAGGGAACCTTTCAATTTAACAGTGATGTTATTATTTTAACGTCCCATATCACCTTGCGTGGAAAAGGCATGGATAAAACCATATTGTCTTTTAAAGGGCAGGCCGATGGAGCTGAAGGTATTCAAGTGTTTGCAGATGCTTTTGTAGCAGAAGATTTTGCTATCGAGGATACAGCAGGAGACGGACTAAGAATTGAGGGTTCGAATGGCGTTGTTATTCGTAGAGTGCGTGTTGAATGGACAAATGGTCCTGATGAGCACAATGGAGCCTACGGTTTATATCCCGTGTTATGTGAAAATGTATTGATAGAAGATAGTGTTGTTAAGGGCGCATCTGATGCAGGTATTTACGTTGGACAGTCTAAGCACATTATTATTCGAAACAATTTGGCGGAATACAATGTCGCAGGCATCGAAGTAGAAAATTCACAATATGCAGATGTGTACGGAAACGTAGCGCAAAATAACACGGGTGGTATTTTGATCTTTGACTTGCCTGGGTTAACACAGGAGGGGCACCATACACGTGTTTACAATAATACCTCTATTAATAATAACACTAAGAATTTTGCACCTGCCGGAAACATTGTAGGAAAGGTTCCTACAGGGACAGGGTTAATGATTCTTGCTACTGATTACGTTGATATTTATGACAACGTGGTGACGGGGAACAAAACAGGAAGCATGTTGGTTTCTAGTTTTAACACTGTAACCGTTATAGATGGAACGCCAATACCAGACGGTTATGATCCTTATCCCGAATTTATTAATATTCGAGATAACGTGATGCACCGTCAAAGTGGATACCCTTGGTCTTCTGGTGAGATGGGGATTCTTATCTCCTTGGATTTCTTTATCCACTGGAAAAAAGTCTCAGACGTAATTGTTGATGGCGTTGCCCGTGATTCATTGGCTAATGCGCAAATTTGTATCAGCGAAAACAAGCATGCCGATGGGCGAGATTCTAGTTATGGTAATCTTCGGATGTCAGAAGTATCATCGCTATTTAAGTGGCTGGGGTTACCTGTTGGGGGGTTGTTATCAACAGACATTACACCTCATCAGTGTCTTAATACGGCCTGGGATGCCGTTGAATTGGCGCCTTGGCCAGCCATTCCTGAACCTGATATAGAATATACAGAAGCAGAAATTGCAGCGCTATGCGCTACAGAAGGAACAGCCGTTAATAGTGAGGCGCTTGTTGTCGATTGTCCGTTGTTGTCATCATACCGTTTGTTTGATGATGCCTCTGACCCTACGCAAAATGCAAACGGCGGTATTTTTTACGATTTAATCTCGCCCTTATTTACGGATTATGCGAGTAAATATCGATTTGTTTATGTACCCGAAGGTACGCAAGCTACCTATTCAGATACTGATATTTTTGACTTTCCTGTTGGTTCGGTAATTGCCAAAACATTTACGGCAGAAGCCATTGGTCATGATCAGCAAATATTAGAAGTACGTTTGTTGATTCGTCGTGCATCGGGTTGGGTAGGGTTGCCTTATGTATGGAATGAGGCTAATTCAGATGGTGAGTTGGCTAATGAGGGAGCTGTTTTGAGTGCGATGGTTTCAAATGACGTAGGGGAATTGATTGCTTTGGATGGGTACGCTGTGCCACGGAAGAACCAATGCGCTAGCTGTCATCGTAAATCTGATGATTTATTTCGACCTATTGGGCCAAAAGCGAAGCTAATGAACTCAGTTGTCGATTACGGGGATATTGTGGAAAATCAATTGTCTCACTGGGTTGATGCTGGCATTTTGAAAGATGCACCTATTGATCCAGCAGATGCACCTAAGTCAGTTGATTGGAAAGATGAATCTGCAACGTTAGATGAAAGGGCGCGAGCGTACCTTGATGTGCAATGTGCACATTGTCATATCGAGGGTGGTAGGGCTGATTCAACGGGGTTGCATTTGAATGAAGAAGAAAGTGACGCTACTGGTTTTGGCGTATGTAAGACACCGGTAGCTGCAGGCTCTGGTTCAGGTGGTCTGCTGGTTGATATTTCCCCAGGAGCGCCTGATGATTCAATATTGGCGTATCGTATGGGATCTAATGATCCTGCTGTTCGTATGCCAGAATTAGGTCGATCAATTGTTCATACAGAAGGTACAAACCTGATAAGGGATTGGATTTCTGCAATGCCAGGTAGTTGTCAAAACTAAATAGTTACGGTTTTTTTAAAAAGCCATAAAAACAAAAAGGACGGTACTCGTGAGGTATTGTCCTTTTTTGTGCGTTGCCCCTAGAAAGTAAGAGGCGTTAGTTGTTTTGTTGCGTAAATTTACCTTAGTTATAGCGTCAGTTTCTATCAATGACCTAATTTGGTTTTGTTTAAAAAATAAACACGTTTTAATTCACATCGCCGTTAAAATAATCCCCTTGAACGCTAAATCCACTCTACACTGCACATACGTTAACAAATTGTTACTTTGTAAGAGGATGTAAAGATGAATTTTGTTCGTTGCCGCCAGGTCGTATTGTTTTTGTTAGCTGGGATGTTTATTCAAACCACCGCAGCCAGTACCACATCGATCACTGAGCTTGAGGCGATAAGCCAAGCTGCGTGGCAACGTACGCTCGTTATGCGCATAGCGAAGTCCCATATGTTGGTTGCAGCGGGGATAGACTATCAAAAGTCAAAATCTCAGCTAATGGATGCTATAGAGGAATACGAAGCGGTCTTGAAAACGCTGCAAGGTAATTCCCCGAATCATGATATTAGTGAAAGGCTCCGTGTTATCAAAGTGGAGTGGGAGCAGTTTAAGGCCGCTTCATTAAAGGCATCGTCTCAGGATGGTGCTTTGGTAGTTATGGAGGAGTCCGATGACTTGCTTTACCATACAGATGCCCTTGTTAGAAGCTGGAAGGTTTATACGGAAGAGAAAATCGGACATTTAGTCGATACTTCAAGCCAGCAGAGTATGCTTTCAGAGCGTATTGGAATGTTTTATGCTGCCCATTTTTATGGACTCAAAAACGAGTGGGTTATTAGTGAATTAAATTTCACATTGAAAGCCTATGAGAAGGGCCTTCAAGAGTTGTTGTCTCATGCTGATAACACAAAAGAGATTGGCGACAATATAGCTCGATTATCAAATCAATGGGAATACGCAAAGATGAGTTTGAAAAAATTCAACTCAGGCCAATACCTTCCACACGTTATTGCAGTTACAGTTGACACCATGATGCAGCGCTCTAACAAAATAGCGAACCTTTATGCGGCTAATAAAGCAGAAGATACCCTGCAGTATGGTCAGATACAGGTGCCAGGGTTAGCCTCAACGGTAGGTGGTGATTTTTCAGACTGATCATGCCGCCACTAAAACCAAGAAAAGAGCCAGCTAGGCTCTTTTCTTGGTTTTAGGCCAGTTTTTTTGTTTCATTGATTTCAATGGACTCTATACCCTTCGTAATTTGCTTCTTTAAGCGCTTTAACCTCTTGAAATAATGCATCTTCGCTGGCGCATGGTTATAATCGCCATCTTTATTTATATATTGATTTCCACATCGATTTCCAATATCACCCACCAATTAAGGTTGTTGTAATGACTGTACGTACCCGAATTGCCCCTTCGCCAACAGGCGACCCTCATGTGGGCACTGCATATATCGCATTATTTAATATGGCGTTCGCCAAAAAACATGGTGGGCAGTTTGTGCTTCGTATCGAAGATACAGACCAAGTACGCAGTACTACAGAATCAGAACAGTCCATTTTGGATTCACTTAATTGGTTAGGGCTACAGTGGGATGAAGGGCCGGACGTTGGTGGTGAGTATGGCCCTTATCGTCAGAGTGAGCGAAGCGATATTTATGCGAAGTATATTCAGCAATTGTTGGATGAGGGTAACGCATTCTATTGTTTTGCTACGCCTGAAGAGCTTGATGAGATGCGTAAGCAGCAAATGGCTAATGGCGAAACACCAAAATACGACGGTCGTGGTCTATTGCTAAGTGAGAGCGAAATCAAGCAAAAACTTGATGCTGGAGTGCCTCATGTTGTCCGAATGAAAATCCCAGAGCAGGGTGTATGTACTTTTGATGATTTGTTGCGTGGAACCATTGAGATTGACTGGACGCAAATCGATATGCAAGTTTTGATGAAAGCTGACGGGCTGCCAACTTACCACCTTGCAAATGTTGTTGATGATCATCTAATGGCGATTACTCACGTTATCCGGGGGGAAGAGTGGATTAACTCTGCGCCTAAGCATCAGCTTTTGTATAAATACCTTGGTTGGGATATGCCTGTGTTATGTCACATGCCATTACTGCGTAACCCCGATAAGAGCAAGCTAAGTAAACGAAAAAACCCAACAAGTATTAATTACTATGAGCGAATGGGGTTTTTGCCTGAAGCTGTTGTTAATTATCTTGGCCGTATGGGGTGGTCAATGCCGGATGAAAGGGAGAAGTTCAGTGTCTCCGAAATGATAGAGGTGTTTGATATTGAACGGGTTTCACTTGGTGGGCCTGTGTTTGATGTTGATAAGTTGAGTTGGTTAAACGGTCTGTGGATACGAGAGGATTTATCGATTGATGATTTAGCAAAGCGTTTTACGACGTGGGCGGTTAATGAAAGCTACCTTGGTAAAGTCTTACCCCTAATACAGAAGCGTATTAATGTACTCAGTGATGCGGCTCCGTTGGCGTCCTTTTTCTTAGAAGGTATGCCCAGTGTTACTGTAGAGAGTTTTGAGTATAAAAAGTTAGATGTTGAGCAGGTTCGAAAAATACTTCAATTCTCTTTATGGCGTCTAGAAGCACAGAGGGAGTGGACGTTGGATAATATCCAGTTAGATCTGTTTGCATTATCTGAATCGTTAGAGATAAAGATGCGAGACTTTATGATTCCCGTATTTGTCGCGGTTTCAGGAAAACAGTCTGCTCCCTCAATCATGGATGCGATGGAGATTCTAGGGCCTGACATGACGCGAGCGCGATTGCGTGCTGGGTTAAACGTTGTTGGTGGGCCTTCCAAAAAGGAAATGAAGCGGTTGGAGAAAGAATTTAGAAATTTATAGCGGGTTTTTGCAACAGGTTGTTGACATATAAGGAGTTTATCCATATTATGCGCATCTCTTACAGAGACAAGACATTTGGTGTCCTAACTAATGTTCTTGTTGTAAGAAACACGTCTGATGACGTGGACTTTTATCGAGGTTTGGGGCCTTAGCTCAGCTGGGAGAGCGCAACACTGGCAGTGTTGAGGTCAGCGGTTCGATCCCGCTAGGCTCCAC